>NZ_JBFTNT010000033.1:0-29678 GCF_056397585.1 Pedobacter sp. 05L430
CCATGCAACCTGGCATTCCTGATCAGATCTTCCATGGGTTCCATGCGGATTGGCCCATAATGAGTGTCCCCAAATCCAACGATAGACCCATTGGGAAATAAGTATTGTGGCTGTGCAGAAACTGCCTGACTAAGCACAGGCAGTTCAGGTAAGAGATCCATTTTCATGGTTCTATCAAAGAAGTTTACAAAACCCGTAAAATCAGCCAAAACATTTACCGAATAGCCCGGAGATTCGGCCCATATTCCCGTCTTGGGATCATAGCCTTTCTTTAAAATATCGGTAAGAGCCCATTGCCGTGTATGAGTTTGATTCAAAATCTGATCCAGATAGTACCCACAACCTTTTTTATCCGGATAAACCTGATCATTTTCAAGTATCAGGGCGATGCAGGCAACAAACCTTGCCTCTATCAGGTTCCAATTATTGAAAGGCACACCGTTTTTAATAATAATATCTGCCCATTTCTTAAATGTTTCTGCATACAAAGGCAATTGTTTGGGGTGTTTTTTTTGAATGTAGCCATGCAAAAAATCATAGCATGCAGTTAAAGGCTCCAGGATGTCTTCATGAATTACTTCAAATGACGACAAACCTACCAAAGTCTGATCATGCCCTTTGTTCAGGTCTATTGGTTCATTCCGGTAATACATTCCGGTCATATAGGTTTTGAAAAGATCGTAAGCGAATTTTCCATATTTTTCTGATCCGGTATACCAGTAAATCATTGCCGCATCTCTTGCCTTATTGATGATTTCAATATTTATCGATTCAATACTTCTGCCTGTTTTAGACTGATCTACCCATTCCCAGGCCTGTCCGGATCCCTTGCTTTGAAAATAGACCTTGCCATCCTGATCCATGTAGGGTTTAATATCTTCCAGTTTAGGCCGCATATACTGACTGGCAACATCTCTGGTACCGGTAAACCGTACTGTTGGGACAGGCGCTTTTCCTGTTGCATAGGCATAAGCACCATTTTTTATGAAAACATCTGTTGAATGGGTATTCCAGTACATCTGTAGGCGGGAAACCATCCAGGTGCTGTCTTGTTGATGCCGATCAACGTAAGGACTTACCTCAGCAGTAATTTTCTCATATGTAGTTTTTGCCCAATCTTCACGACTAATCAATGTGGCCAGTCGTGCTTTTCCCGTTTTCGCATCGGTGAGCAGTCTTGGGTGTTCAGTATGGGTTAAAGAAGGTATTTTGATGTGCTGAGCCCTTGCCATACCAACCCAAAAAAGGCCTGACAAGAACACACTTACTATCTTTCGTTTCATTAATGTTTTACTTTATAAAATCTAGCTCCGAAAAAGAAAATCACCAGGTAACAGGCAATGGGTGCATAATACGCATGAGCCACTCCAAAATGGTCTGCCATTCTTCCCATAATGAATGGAAAAAAGGCCCCTCCCACAACTCCCATAGAAATGAATGAGGAAGCCTGCTGGGTGTGGGCACCTAGATTCTTGATTCCAAGACTGAAAATAGTAGGAAACATGATGCTAAAAAAGAAATTGATCATCAGCAAGGCTACATAAGAAGGCCAGCCCAATCCTTGTGCTACGATAATACACATTAACACATTCCACAGGGCAAAAGCCGCCAACAGCTTATTTGGTGCAATTACCCGCATTAAAAAGGTACCTGTGAAGCGACCTAGAAGCATTAACCCCATAAACAAGACCATATAATTTCCGGCTTTTTCATCGCTGAATCCCATTTTTTCATGTCCGTAGTTGATAAAAAATGCCCAAGTTCCAGCCTGCGCCGCCACATTGAAAAATTGTGCAATCACCGCCCATACAAAATGCTTGTGTTCAAAAAGTTTTTTATCAGGTGCAACATCAACATTCACAGCTGCTTCATCTGCCAGCACGGCATGTGGATCAGTGGTATCTTTTACCTTAACCATTGCAAAAGAAATGGCAATCAATACAATCACTCCCCCTATTACCAGATATAAAATCCTTACTGAAGTTAGGTCTGTGCTTCCCGGCGTGTTGTTTCTTAGTAAAAAATAAGAGCCGATCAATGGTCCCAGCATTGCGCCCACTGCATTAAAAGATTGGGCAAAATTAATCCTTTGATCACTTGTGCGCTGGTCTCCTAGTGCAGCTACAAAAGGGTGTGCTACAGTTTCGAGCGTTGATAAGCCACAACCCAGGATAAACAAGGCAAGACCAAAAAAAGCAAATGAGGAGGTATAAGCAGCAGGAACAAAAAGAAAGGCACCTGCTGCAAAAAGTGATAAACCAAGTAATACTCCGTTTTTATAACCATATCGTTTCATAAACAAGCCGGCAGGAATTCCCATCACCGCATAGGCGCCAAACACGGCAAATTGTACAAAGGCCGATTGCGATCTGCTCAAGCTCAGTACATGCTGAAAATGTTTATTTAAAACATCGGCCATGGTAATGGCGATGCCCCATAACATAAAAAGAGAGGTGACAAAAAAAAGGGTAACCAGATATTTCTTATCCGTAAAGGAAGCTTTAGTAGGTATCATTTTTATTGGGATTATCTTTGTTATTTGGAATACCAGCATCGGGAGCCGTCTTKGGTATTCCATTAATTCTATTCGCTATTTTTTGCCAGTGTTCCTTTATTTTTTGTGGAGAAACTTTTTCAACTCTAAAGGATAAAGGCCCCTCTTCCTCACAATCATCTTTTTTTGGTTTCTTTTCCTCCATACAATTAAGACACAAAGAATCCAATCCTATACTCTTAGAATTGCAATTAAATTCAATGAAAATAATTTTATACGAAAAAAAAAAGCCCCCGGTCGAATGGGGGCTTTTTTTAAAACATCTTTATCTTATTTCACCAAAATGAAACTTTTCTAGTGAACCGATATCCTTAAGTAACTGGATGGTAGTTGATGGCCCCAAATTTACCGGTGCTGCCCATGAGCGGAGTGCCCACACAATTTTTTTAGCTGGTGTAACTTCGATAGCCTGTACCGGTGCATTTTCAGGGTCTAGTTTACTATCCCATTGGTTAAACCAGTTATTTATAAGTGTATTGCCATTAGGTAAACGTGTTGCAAGTTGTGGTGATGAAACCTTATAATCGCGTATTTCATCTAAAATGTACTCCMAAACGATCGTGCCGCTGCGTGTGATTTCCCGAACAAATCGATTATTACTGGTGACCAATATATTGCCGTTTTTTAATTGTACGGCCGACCAAACACTGGGAACATTAAGTGATAAAAGTTCCTTGCCATTGATGTTATACTCGCAAACCTTGCCCAAGTCCATATGAGCAACTAGTATAGTTCCTTCTTTTGTTAATCTGGCATGTCTGATTTGACCGTGAGTACCACTTTTAAAAGGTAACTTAAATTCTTTTTCAATCTTATTACTGTTGATATTCATGACTAAAACTTTGGCCGGATTACCATTTTGAACAAATACAACATGTGTTTTGCCAATGAGCTGAGCTGTATGCGTTTCGAACCCTTCTGGTGTATTATACTTCCAAAGCACTTTTTTATTGGAATTAATTAAAGTAATGCCATATTGGTGGGCAAACAATACATTTCCATTTTTCATTAATATTGCATCACTAATTTCCCCTCTTCCCAGTGTATCTATATAAGACCATGTTATTTTACCACCACGCACAATATACATATTGCGGGATTTGGCTTCACCGGCATAAAAAAAATCGAATTGCTTAAGTCCTTTTCCTGGTAAAACTTTTGGCGCTAAAATATGACTGATGCCGGTTTGAGCCATCGTCTGTTTACCAATGCCAATCATCAATGCCAATATCAGCATGAACTTTAACTGAAGTTTGTTTTTCATACGCTTAGATGTTCCATCCAAAATATATCAGCATCAATTACTTTGGTTTCAAAGTCAGTAATTGGATATTTAGTCTCAATTATTTTTAAAAGCATGGTCATAGATATTTGCCCCATTTCAAAAGCTCGTTGTCTGATATGAGAAATTGGGGTTTGAAGCAAATCAATAATATCTACATTCGAAAAACCTATGATTGACAGTTCATCGCTTTTAATACCTAAATTTTTTACAGCTCTCAGGCAAGCCATGCTCAGCCTGTCTCCCGCCACAAATATTGCATCGGGGCTCTCGTCTAATGCCATCAATTGTTTTATTGCCAGTTCAACTTCTTCATAATCGCTGCCTCCTGAAGGACAGAACTTGATCAGTTCATCACGCGATGAAATTAGCTGATCAGTCATTGCTGTTTTATATCCGCCTATCCGCTCTTTAGATATTGACAATTGTGGTGCATTAGCTAGAAAAGCGATATTTCTTTTACCATTTTCTATTAATTGCGTAGTGGCCTTATAACAGCTTTCAAAATTATTGCAAACTACTTTATAGGTATTTATTTCATCTACAATCCTGTCGAAGAAGACAATGGGCAAACCGCTTTTATGCATTTGCTGTAGATGTGTATATTCAGTTGTTTCGGAAGACATGGTAATGATCAGACCATCAACATAGCGGTTAGCCATATGGTTAATCACTTCGATTTCCTTGTGATATGAATCTTTTGTTTGCGAGATTATGGTATGATAACCCTCTTTTTCAGCTATTGACTCAATTCCTGATATGGCTTGTGAAAAGAAACTATTTGCTAAATCAGGGACAACTATGCCAATAGATTTACTTTTTTTACTCCTCAGTCCGGCCGCCATTGGGTTGGATTGATAATTTACAAGAGTGGCATAGTCATTTACCAGTTTTTTTGTCTTTTCACTAATGTCGTAAGTATCCCTTAACGCCCGGGAAACCGTTGAAGGTGAAAGGTCCAGTGCTATTGCGATATCTTTTAAAGTTATAGGTTTATACATAAAGCACGTAAGCTAAAACATGATGAATGTACTAAAAAACTCCTATACTTACCTAAACGACCTAATTGAAGTCGAACCAAAGCTTTCCTGATACCTTTGAACCCACCGCAATGTTTTTTTGACTTTGTGGTCCCATTGAATCTGCCTGCTTAAATTTATTCCCAATAGGTGCTATTGCATTTAAAAATCCAAGGTTTCCTTCTGGAAAAGGAGGGTTTACATGAGGGATGAACGATGTACGTTGCTTATCCGGTTTCAGCATCTGCAGAAACAAGTCTGATTTATCAGTATATACCTTAAATGAAGAACTCCCCGCTTGTATTTCTGCCCAATACAGATTAGCATGATAGCCCTTAAATTCCGGGTAAATAAAAGTTTCGCCAGTTATGGTATTATTGTAACTCTTTTCCCAAACGCTTGTACTCACTCCTTTTAATCTGTTTTTCCAGGTTCTGTAAGGTCCATCGCCCAACCATCGCATTCCTTTTATTTTAGATTCGTCGATGTTAAAAGTGATCCCATAAAAATTTGCGGTTCCTGTTTGTGTATAATCGTACTCCAGAGTTACAGGTTTTCCTGCAGCAAATAACCATTTGGCATGCAGCGTTGATTCACCTGAGTAAGAACTTTCTACTATGATTCCCCCATTTGCTGTTTTAGTATGTTTAAAGCTCTGAAGTGTCTGATCTACACCTGCAAGGATAGGACCATTACCAAGGGAAACTGCCCCTTTACTATTTTCAACAGTTTTTAAATAACCCGTCTGCGTATCAAAAGTATATGTTACACCATTCTGTACCACAACATATTCATTCTCTTTTTCTGATTCTGTAATTTTACTTTTTTGTTTGACTATAGAAATCAAATTCTTCTGTGCAATTTGAGCGGTGGTTTTAATAGGCCAAATCCAGGTATAAATTTCTCGACCTTGACTGTTTGTAGCGGTAAACCGCAATGCATCTGCATCCTTCCAGTTAGAAGAAAGGTTTAGTTTGAAATTATCTGTTTTACCCGGTGCCAATGCAACTGATAATTTGCCCGAAGAAATTTGGGTAAATCCACTTTTTTTATCTGTTGCCAAAGGATATTTAACCAGTTGCCAGCTAAACTTACAATCAGAAAGATTGGTGTACAAGTAGTTATTTTCTAGCTCAATAGTTATGTTTTGTGAAGTAAAATCCGGTTTTTTGGGCTGTACCGGGCTCCAAACCTCTTTGATGGTATAGAAACTTCCTTCTTTTTCGCGGTGAGGACCAACAATACCATCCGCCCCATGATTTCCATCGGTATCCAGACTGTCTTTTTTATCTTTTCTAACCACTCCTTCGTCGGTTAATGCCCACAGAAAGCCTCCTGCATGCCTCGGATTTTGACGAATGAGCTTCCAGTTATCATCAAGACTTGCTCCATGTCCTCCGTCGTAAAGACCATGGATCATTTCAGTATGAAGCAGTATATCTTGTTTTTTAGCGGCATTTTCGATGTAACTGTATTCAGGATAGTGTTTAGTGTCTATGTTGTTAAAATTACTCCAGGGATGAATCACTACCCGTTTTTGCGGATCATAAAATGCATAGTCGTTATCCAAATCGAAATTAAACCCTCCTTCATTTCCATTTGCCCAAAACACAACACTTGGATGGTTCACGTCGCGAACTATCAATTCTTTAACCAGCTTTCGCCCAACGGGAGTACCATAATGTTGTTGCCAACCGGTTAGTTCATCAATTACAAATAACCCTATAGAATCGCAAAGGTCTAAGAATTCGGCATCAGGCGGATAATGGGACATACGAACACCGTTCATGTTCATATCTTTCATGAGCATAATATCCTGAAGATGAATCTTTCTACCTAGTGTTCTGCCGCTTTCCGGCCAGAAACTGTGACGATCTACCCCTTTTATTAAAATCTTAGTGTCGTTTACATAAATACCGTCCGACTTTCTTACCTCTACTGTTCTGAATCCAAAGCGTTGATTTAGTAGATGAACAACGGCCCCATTTCTTACTATGCTCACATCAGCAGTATAAAGATTTGGGAATTCAGGGTTCCAGAGGCTAGGATTAGTAAACTTACCGGCAAGCCTTATAGAATCTGCAGGATTAGATACACTGTAAGTTAACGGAGTTCCGAATGAAGCTCCTTTTAATGTTTTCAATTGCACGGATATTTTATCTCCAGACTTTATATTGCCAGTAAATACATCTATTCCGAAATTCCCATCGGCCTTTGCATCAATTGCAACACGGTTAATAAACGACTTAGGCATTACCTTAAGGTAAACAGGGCGAAAAATACCTCCAAACACCCAGAAATCGCCTTCTCTTTCAGCATCATTTACTGTAGGATCAGCACTTTGTTTACTTACGGTTACTTCCAACACATTATCGGCATCAAATTTTAACAGATTATTTACATGGTAATTAAAACGATAAAAACTACCCTGGTGTACCGCTCCAGCCAGTTGACCGTTAATTTTGACTTCAGCATCAGTCATCACCCCTTCAAAAACAAGTTGAATCTCTTTATCAGCCCAGGATTTGTCTGCTTTAAAATGATAGCGGTACAGCCCCTGCTCATCCGATTTTTTCTTGTCATGACCATAATTGTAACCACCAAATCCCTGTAGTTCCCATTGAGAGGGAACTGGTATCTCAGTCCATTTACCGCTATTCATTCCCTTGGTACAAAAGAATTCCCACTTAACAGTATTGTCCTTATCAGTTCCTGATAAATAAACAACCTTGGTTTGCTGCGCAAAAACTCCAACAGAGATTAAGCCAACAAGGCACAAGACACAGAAAATTATTCGTTTCATGATTGTCAAAATTGAAAGATTATGGAACCATTTTATACAACACACCCTTTTGGCTTTCCAGCAAAACGGTAAGCATATATATATCACCTTTAAGATCCTCTCCAAAACTGTAGATATGCCAGTATCCCGGATCTCTGGAAATTGACATTTTTGTTCTTACCCATTTGTTGTTTGAACCTTTGGAAAGGTTCCAGACCGGCCCCATAAAATCGCCAAAAACATACTTACCACTTAAGGATGGAATTACCTTACCACGGTAAACATATCCACCTGTAATGCTTATGCCTTCGGTATGAGGATATTCGGCAATTGGCAAAATATGTTCTTTAGGTTGTGGATCTGCTGGCCTGTAGGAATGAACACCTTCAAATGCACGCCAACCGTAGTTGCCCCCTTTTGTAACCAGATCTATTTCCTCGTATTTATCCTGACCTACCTCACCAGCAAAAAGCTCATTGGTTTTACGATCAAAGCTGAAACGCCATGGGTTTCTAAATCCATAAGCATAGATTTCAGGGCGTACATTAGCAGTATTTACAAATGGATTATCGGCAGGAATCCCGTATGGGATCTTATTTACATCAATCCTGCTAATTTTTCCAAGCAGATTGGTTAAATTCTGTGCATTCCCATATTCACCATGCATGTCGTTCTGGCCACCGCCATCGCCAAGAGAGATATAAAGAAATCCATCTGCTCCAAACTGCAAACACCCACCATTATGATTGGATTCTGGCTGATCAACAACCAGTACCTTACGCATTTTCGTCTTATCGGCAATCTTGTTATTATTTTTAGATACCGTGTATTCTCTTACCTCTGATTGGTGGTCTGTTCCTTTGCCTTTTTGCGAAGGAGCACTGCAGTATATATAGAATTTACCATTAGTGGCATAGTTAGGATGAAATGCCAGGCCAAGTAATCCACGTTCATCGTAGCCTTCATTTTTTATCACTTCCTTTGAGATGTCAAGAAAAGGGGTTTGGATTAACTTTCCATTCTCTATAATACGTATACGCCCCTCCTGTTCACAAACAAAAAGCAAATTCGGTTCTTTTTTAGTAACAGCCATTGCTGTAGGATGTGAAAGTCCGTCTGTAATTAGTTTTAATTTGACATTGTCAGTTTTAACTGCTTTCTGCCCAAATGAGGCTACAGCGGTTACTAAAACAAAAAGAATTGGCAAAAGGATCTTATTTAATGTTATTTTCATTGAGTGTACTTGGTTAAAAGGGCGTATTTCAATACGATATTAAGAAGTTTAATGCCCTTTTGCCTAATGTAAGCAATAAAAATTTATGCAATCGTTGCCGAAATCATGCAATTATTTATTTCTTTACCAAGGGTTGATCAGTTAAACCTGTAGCCCACCTTTTATTCGGTTTATCTGTTAAAGTAACTTCAATAAGGCCCCCATCTTTCAATCTATCATGACTGAGGTAACTCTTGGTATAAGCTTTCTTATCCCACTTAACCGCTGAAATATGGCCTGAGTTTTTAGATTGTTTGTGTGTTACAATAGTTAGTTTTTTTGCATTAGGAAGACTTATCGTAATGCGGTCAAATAAAGGAGTGGTAAGCAAATAATTATTGGAAACCGGATCTACAGGGTAAAATCCCAGAGAAGCAAACACATACCAGGCAGACATTTGCCCGGCATCATCATTGCCACTCAAACCTCCAGGTCCGTCACTATATTCATTGGCCAGAATCTCTTTTACCCTAAGCTGTGTTTTCCATGGGGAACCGGTGTAATTATATAAAAAAGGTATCTGGTGCCCTGGTTCATTTCCATGCCAATACTCGCCGCCATTAAAAAGCGTATCTAATGATTGTTCCAGCTTGCTTCTGCCTCCCATCAATTCGGCCAGTCCCTGTACATCATGTGGTACGTAAAAGGTATACTGTTGCGGTGTACCCTCTGTAATATAAGGCTCTTTGGCATTTCCTTTAAAAGGCTCATACCAGCTTTTATTGATATACCTGCCCCGCATCATGTTCACCTTTGCATCAAAAACATTGCGATAATTTTTACTCCTGCTCATCAATGTGGTATAATCAGCAGTTTTGTTCAATCCCTTTGCTACCATGGCCAAAGCATAATCGTCATAGGCATATTCCAAAGTTCTGCTGACCTGTTCTTTTTTATGAAAAGCCTCGGGTACACTGTCTTCCATTGGAATGTAGCCATATTTCAAATAAGTATCCAATGCACGTCTTCCTTGCCCGTTTACATAGTCTGGTTTTGATGGACTATCAAACGCATTTTGCCGCATCAATCGATAAGCCTCATTCACATCGTAATTACGGATTCCCTTTGTATAAGCAGAGGCAATAAAAGCTGTTCCATGATCGCCAATCATTGCTGCAGTATAACTGTTCCAGCATGGAAAAATAGGCAACCAGCCTCCCTGGCTCCCTTTCAGGATCATAGATTGAACCGCATCATTGATCAATTCAGGTTTCAGCAACTCAAATAAGGGTAATTGAGCCCGGTAAATGTCCCACATGGAAAAATCGTCATAATAATTGCCTTTTGATAAATTTTCTAACTGATAGCTACCTGAAAACCTTGGATAGGTGCCATCCACATCATTAAATAAGCGTGGGTGCTGCATGCTGTGATAAAATGCTGTATAGAATATACGCTTGTCTTTAACAACTGATGTCTCAACTTTGACCTGACTCAGGGCTTGTTGCCAAACTTGCTTGTTTTGTGCGGTTAGCGCTGGAAAGTCCCAATTAGTGATCTCCTGTTCCAGGTTTTTCCTTGCTCCTTCCAGACTACTGAAAGAAGTACCTACCTGCACCCTTAGTACCTCTCCTTTATTTACTTTAAATCCCAGATAGGCACCAATATCTTTTTGTTTACCAATAGAATCTGTAGCAAGGACACCTTTGGAACTGAATGTTCCCTGACTGGCAATTGCCTTTTCAACTTTCAGATAAAAGAAGCCGTTAAACCCCGCAGGTTCACCCCAGCCCTGATAAATGCGGTGAACAGGATTATAACCCCACACCACTCCATTKTCTTTATCGATCTTCACAAATCCTTTTCCCTGATCGCTGTTAGGCATAATCAGCAAGTATAAGCTATCTGCACGATGTGCTGTAAACTGCATCATCGACGAACGAAGTGTTGCAGTAAGTTCTACATCCAATTGATACTTAGGTAAGCTGACCTTATAGTAATTTGGACTGGTGATTTCCTGCTCATGAGAAAATACTGCGCCATATTCTTCTGGTTTGGTCTTTAAACTCCCCATCATCGGCATAATAGTAAAGCTGCCGTAATCCTGTGTACAGGAACCGCTAAGCCAATGTGTAGCCCTAATACCGGTGAGCACACTGTCTTTATAAAGATATGGGGGAAGACATTTGGTTTCTGATTTACGTGTTTCGGGACTGAACTGAGTCATCCCAAAAGGGAGGCCTACGGCTGGGATAGTATTGGCATTTAATTCGGTTCCGCTACCGTGCTTTAAGGCTGCACTGGTTGTGCTGGCGGCTGTACCGGCAAGAGGCTGCACATACTGTACTACATCTTGCGCTTTTAAGGATAAACCAAGGCTAAACAGCAACAAACTGCCCAAACCACAACGAAAAATAAAGGAGACACTTCTCATAATTAAACTACGTATTGTTTTTAAAGCTAATAAAAAACGATCTGATTATGTTTTTCATTGTTTCTTGATTGCCTCAAATTTAGCAGGGAAAGCAGATTCCCCTTCCAGGTTAATCGTTTTTAAATCTCTAACGCCATTACTCTCCAATACATGTGCAAAATAGTCGGGCCTGTTTTTACCCCAGGTTACCGCGCAATTTCTTAAGGTAATCTGACTTGCCTTATCAAGGTAAAAAGCGGATGTTCTGGCTTTCAAAAGCCCCTCAACATTGCTCGGCCGACGATCGTAAACTCCCCCTGGTAGTGTCGTCGTTTTATTGATGAATACATCAACCCCATCAAAAACAACTCCCGACACTTTATCTGGCGATTCTGCACCTACATAAATACCATTCTCGCTAACACATTTAACATTGTTGAAATAGATGCCCGTTACTGCTCCCACTTTTCCTTCAGTCTGCCCCTTAGGGAAACGCCAGCCTGCATCTTTATTATTGCCTTTTGCCCGCGGATAGGCAGTTACATAGATTGGCTCGGCCTTGCCCCACCAAACATCAGAAAACAAATGAGCGTCAATAATTATATTTGAAAATATCACGTTGGAAACTGTCCCTTCATCCCGGTTTTGAATACCAATACCTCTATTGCTTTTGCTGATAATACAATTATTAATTAACACGTTATTGATGCTATCCATGTTTTCTGACCCTATTTTAATAGCACACGAACGAGAGCTCATGGTACAATTGCTAACAGTGATATTTTCGCAAGCACCAAATTCTTCATACTCCCTTCTGTTTTTTAAACAGATACAATCATCACCAGATTCTATGTAACAATTACTGATCCTTACATTTTTACTGTGATCAAGATCTATCCCATCACTATTCCTTACTTTTAAACTGTTCAAAAGGGTGATATTATCTATGACCACATCATCGCAGCCAATTAAATGGACTGTCCAATAGGCTGAGTTTTGAATGGTAAGGTCACTTATTCTGATGTTCCTGCCTCCAATAATGGTAAGAATATGGGGTCTGGGATCAACAACATTAAAAGGTTTTAACACATAAGAATCTTCCAATTCAGCACCCATAAAAGAGATACCATTGCCATCAATAGTTCCAGCTCCATGAATGGTAACATTAACTAACTTCTCACCACCAATCCATATGGTTCCTTCGCCTTTATTTTCACGAAATGCACTTTCTGTATATACTTTCTCATCGGGATTTGCCAATACTTTAGCATTGGTTTCAATATAAAAATCTACAAAAGACTTAAGCTTGAAAGGTCCGGCCAGATAGGTTTTTCCTGAGGGTACAACTACCCTACCACCGCCCGCATCAGAACAGGCATCAATGGCCTTTTGAATGGCCAGAGCATCATCAGTTCGGCCATCTCCTTTTGCCCCGTAGGTAACAATATTATATTCTTTAACATTATCTTTTGAGCTTATGGCCTTAGAAATTAAGGGTAAGAAACTGATTAAAAAAATGTTTAAGACAAGTGTATATTTTCTTAGTTCATTCATGGTTTGTTGTCATCTTTAAAACTGTCGTCATCTCGACGATAGGAGAGATCTCTTGACCATTAAGTAGCTGGGAAGCAAATTGGTATAAACAAGAGATCTCTCCTATCGTCGAGATGACGAAGTGGCGATAGCATAACGAAGTGGTTATACCATAAAAATCGCTCTAATTATATCCCGGATTTTGTTCAAGTTTGGGATTGAGTACCCTGGCACTAGCGGGTATAGGCATCAAACGTCTTCGCACATCATTGTTTGTTTTAAAACCCCATGTCCCTTCATACTTTCCAAAACGGATCATATCATTACGGTGCCAGCACTCCCAGGCAAATTCCCTGCAACGCTCTTTATAGAGGTCTTCAAGAGTAACGGAGCCCCAAGCTGCCGAGGTAGTACGTACTGCACGCAACTGATTCACCAGTGATAAAGCCGTTTGGCCCTGCGTAGGGGTTGCTCCACGCAATATCGCCTCTGCTTTCATCAATAAAATATCGGAATACCTGAACATTGGAAAATCATTATTTTGATTCCTGTTGGACGAAGTACTGTCGCAATAGAATTTATTGTTGCGATAGCCCATGTTCCATGCGATTTCATCATTACCTGCGTCGAAAGGTCTGGAGGCATCACGTAAAGTAACGTTTGGCGTAATGTCTACCTGATAATTGATCGGAGTAGCGCCATCAGATCCCGCATAGAATTGATCGTATCCTTTCTTTGTTGTCGATACATTAACAGGCGCTCCCGAGAACAAGTATTGCAAACCTTTTATCCATTGCATATTTCGCTTGTCATTAGGATCATCGAAATTCGCATAGTATTCAGGTAGCGTACTCATAGGTGCACTTGGTGTATGTTTCAAGCTAAACTTTGTTTGTAACGAGCGAGGCAAGGAATACCTTGCGAAGAAGAGATAACCATTTGAGAACCCTGGATCAAAGGGTAAAGCGAAAATAAACTCTTTAATTTGAGGTCCATTATCTATAAAAAACATCTTTTTATAGTCTGATTCTAAAGCGAATGGACTTCCTGTTGCGGTAATAATGGCATCACACTGTGCTACGGCATCGTTATAGCGTTGTGTTCCGGTATATACCTCTGCATTCAAATACATCTTAGCCAATATTGCATTTGCTGTGTATTTGGTAGGACGGCCATAAGTAGCGGCTCCCACAACTGAACTCAGGTTTGGTAAAACTTCTTTGAGCTCGGCCTCGATGAAATTAAAAACCGCTGTTCTGGATTTTGTCTCAGGAGATGTAGTTTCACCAAAAGTTGTAACAATAGGGATGTTGCCCCATAGATCCATCATCATGAAAAAGGCCAATGCACGTGTGGCTCTAACTTCAGCTAAAGCTGTGGTTTTAGCGGGAGATTCCGGTGCATCCTTAAGTAAGAACAGGCTTTGGTTGGCCTTGCTGATTACACTTGACAGCCATCCCCAGCCACTGCTAACATGCCCATTGTCAGGATCCCAGGTATGTTTATGGTGTTGTTCATACCTACCACCATCATACCAGTTACCTCCTCTTGCAGGCATGATGGATTCATCAGTACTTAGCGATTGCATGAAAAAATAATCGGTGGTGATGCCCTGACGCAACTGGACGTACACCTGTCCGGTCAATTGTATAAAATGTTGATCTGTTTGGGGAAAGGTTTCAGGAGTTAACTGGGTTTTCACCTCCAGGTCCAGTTTATGGCAGGACGTAAGTATTGTTAGTGATAAAATTACTCCGGTTGCTATGTTTATAAGATTTTTCATCTTCTTAAGATTTTAATTAAATGATACATTTAGACCAAAAAGAAAGGTTCTGGTTTTTGGATAAAAGTTATTGGTATCTACACCTGGTGCCAAACCACCCTGATTGATCTCTGGATCAATACCTTTATATCCGGTAATCACGAATAGATTGTTGGCAGTAGTGTAGAGACGCAACGAACCAACCCCAGGAATAATGTTTTTCTTAAAGGTGTAGCCCAAAGTTGCATTGTCCAATCTCAGATAGCTGCCATTCTCAAGAAAGCGCGAAGAATACCTGTAAGAGTTAAAATCTGCTGTAGATTCATTCTCTACTTCAACAGGTATGTTGGTAAATTGAGCAGTGTTAGGACGGAAGAGGTCAGCTCTGGTTACATTCATGATCTTATTGCCCAATACTGCCCTTACGAAAACACTCAGATCAAAGTTCTTATAGTTTACCGAGTTGGTCCAACCAATCAAAGCCTTAGGTTGTGCATTACCAATTACGTAATAATCAGTTTTATTCAGTAATCCCTGTGTTTTGATATTTCCTGCCGCATCGTAATATTGAGAAACTCCATTGGCATCTTTACCAGCATATTTGAAGGTAAAGAACGTTCCTATTGGCTGTCCGGGTGATAGAATCTGTAATGTTGCCCCACTTTGTCCCCCACCGTCAGGCTGGAAGATGAGCCTATCATCGATTTTAAACTGGCTATCAGAAAGTGTGAGTACTTTGTTGACGTTGTGGGCAAGGTTGATTCCTGTAGTCCAACTGAAATTGTCATTACTTACCGGTGTACCATTCAGAACAATCTCCACCCCTTTATTGCTTAATTTACCTACGTTGGCTGTTAACTGACCTGATGGGTAGAGGTTCTGATCGACGTCGAAGCCGATGATCAGGTCTGTAGTCCTTTTATCATAAAAATCTACTGAACCACCTAATCTTCCTTTAAAGATGCTGAAGTCCATACCGATATTTGCAGTAGCTGTTTTTTCCCAACGCAGATCCGGGTTCTCATTTTGAATAGCACCATAGGCCCCTTCTCTAGGAGATCCGTTGTAATAAAACTGCCCCACCGCTCCATAGATCAATTTTGTAGTCAGTGGAGCAAAGCCTAGCGAATTACCAGCAATACCGTAACTTCCACGTAGTTTCAATGTGCTGATCAGACTTTGATTTTTTAAGAAATTTTCCTGGTCGATGTTCCAACCGGCGCCTACAGAAGGGAAGTAACCCCATTTTTCGTTTTTGCCGAATACGTTCGATCCATCTCTCCGGATAGATCCTTGCAGTAAATACTTATTTTTGTAATTGTAATTTACTCTTGCAAAGTCAGAAATTAACAGAATTTCCTGATAAAGGTATTCTGGGCCATAGTTAACACGGAAATCTGTGATTGCATAAGGGTTACCTAAGCTCAGGTTGTAATAGCTAACCTGATTAATCGGAAAATTTGTTGAGGAAGTCTGTAAACCATCGTTGTTCAGTGATTGCTGATAAGAATAACCGACTACCGCGTTGATATCATGATCACCAAACTTTTTGTTCCAGGTCAGGTAAGTTTCCACGATCTTATTGGTATTCTGATAAGCGTTTCTCAAGGCTAAACCATCTTTACCAACCAGTGAAACAAAGGAAGGATTTGCCGGAGGGTCGGGTGTGTTCCTTACGTTGTTGTATCTAGAGGTATAAATGCTGTTGTAAAAAGCCCCATATACGGTTTGGGTATTCTGATAAGAAGCCGCAACATCATAAGTGAAACCAAAAGGCAATTTAAGATTTGCAGTAAAGGTCCCCAATATATTTTTAGTTTTCAGGTTCTCAGTTGCATTCTCCAGCATGGAAACCGGATTATAATAACTGGTCTGAATCAGGTTGTCAAAGTATGTTCCATCAGGATTTTTAACTGGCGAAGTAGGCAAATAAGTAAGCATCTGAGAAAGAACTGTATTACGATAAGGCACCAGATCGGCATCGCTAATTGAATTACTCAGATTTAGCCCGATCTTTAATTTATCATTCAGGGCTTTTTGTTCAAGACCTATGCGGCCAATAAAACGACCCAGATCACTTGTTCTTACAATACCTTGTTGTTTGAAATAGTTCAAGCTGGCATTATACGTAGTTTTATCTGTACCACCACTAAGCGAAAGGTTGTGGTTTTGCGATATGGCATCCTTACGTTGTACTTCATTTTGCCAGTTGGTATTTGCACCCTGATCATTGGCTGGTGTTAACGCAGAATTATTTCTAGCCAGGAAAGCTTTCAACTGCTCAGCATTCATCATCTCGTACTGGTTGGATACATTCTCAACACCAAAATAAGCGCTGTAAGCCAATTGAGCTTGTCCTGCGGTACCCCGTTTTGTAGTTACCATGATCACTCCGTTTGCAGCTCTGTTGCCGTAAATGGCAGCAGCAGCAGCATCTTTCAAAACGTCGATCGAGGCTATGTCATCTGGTGCAAGCAATGAAATATCAGCACCTGGTACACCGTCGATAACGAATAAAGGTGATTGTGCACCCTCCCGTAACGTAGAAGCCCCACGCATAACAATAGCTGCATTGCGGTTCGGATCACCACTTCGGCTGATGTTTAGTCCAGGTACCTTACCTTGCAGCATCTGTCCGACGTCGCTTATGGCGCCTTTATTCAGTTCATCACCTTTAACGGAAGATATTGAGCTGATCAGGGCCTTTCTGGAACTCTTACCATATCCCACTACAACAACTTCACTTAATGATTTATCTTCTGGTTTTAGCTGAATAGTTAAAGGCTGAGTGCCATTGACAGGCGCTTCAAAGGTTACATATCCGATGTATTTAAAAACTAAAATATCATTTGCACTTTCAGCAGAAATCTTAAACTTTCCTTCTATATCTGTAATGGTTCCAATTTTTGTTCCTTTTACAGTAACACTAACACCAATCAAAGGCATATTGATCTCGTCAACCACCTTACCGGTAACCGTAATGGCTTTTGAGCTGCCTTGAAGTTTTGTTTCGAGTCGCTCACCATCAATCAGAATGATTTTGTTTTTATACACCTGATAGTGAATTGAATATTTGCTCAACAGATTATCAAGCACTGTTTTGAGTTCAACGTCGTCGAACTGAAGAGACATCTTATTGTTAGAGTGAATAACATCCTGGTTATAAATAAACTGAACTTTATTAGCCACAGCCAGTGTTTTCAAAACTTCAGGCAGCGTTTTATTCACTATGGTTAAACTTATTTTTTTATTCAAAGCCTCCTGGGCCAAAGTGGGCTTGGAATAGGTGATGCTGGTAAATAGTATCAATACCAATATTTGACTTAGTGTAATTCTCATGATTTTGCACCAGAAAAGCTTATGATGTAAATAAAATTTCATAATTTTAGTAAGTTGTATTTGAAAAAATATAATTAATTGAGGTCCCCTCACCAATTTAATTGATGTCACAAAGGGGGCTTTTAAAAGCCTAGTACAGGAGTGTTCGAGCACTCTTGTACTTACTTAAGAAGCTTATTGGATCATGTTTGTAGAGTCTTTTTCATACTGGTTCGTTTGAAGGTTTACTTATTGGTTAATTTTGGTTAATTCTTTTTGGTCACTACGATAATATCATTGTCAATATGGTATTCCAGATTTAGCGAAGCCTTAAGCACTTCTAACACATCAGGGAGATTTAAGTCAGTTAAATCGGCATTCATCACTACTTTATTGAGCTCTTCATCCTGAACTTTTATAACAGTATTAAATTCCGAGCTCAGAACCTTCACTATTTCTGAAAGGTTTTTATCACTAAAAGACAAATCAACATGGTTCCAGATCGCAACAGAAGACATATCTGCGTGCTTTTCTTTATAAAGCAGATTTTTATTTCCTTTAAAAACGATGCTTTCCTTCGGCAGTAAAAACACCTCATCATCTGATTTACGGTTGGCGCCCTTTTTACTTACAGATACCTTACCGGTTACAACAATTACATTGGCAGAGCTTCCATCTTTAGAATCAGAAATCCTAAAGCTGGTACCCCATACCTTGGTAATGATATGATTACTATTGATTATAAAAGGTTGATTTGGATTTTTAGTGATCTCAAAGAAACATTCTCCTTCCATAATCACCTCTCTGGATGCCTTTTTAAATTCAACAGGATAAGTAAGACTTGCCTGAGGATTTAAATAAACAACACTTTGATCTGGCAGTATTTTTTTAATGATAAAACCAGTTTTATTTACCAGGTGAATTTGCTGACTGGACAATTGTTCTTTTTTGTTCCACAGCAGCGATTTATTCCAAAAAAAGAAAGTAACAGAAACTATCAGCAGTATTGCTGCTGCATATTTAAGCCACCATATGCCAATTTTRGGCGTTGGTATTTCTGGTAAATCAGGATTATCTGTTTGATCTGTAGATGCAACGATGCTTAAAAAAATCTTGTTCTTTAAAAGTTTCTGATTTTCTTCTGATAAATCCTGAACAAAATTAGGACTATCCTGATATTGATCATACCAATGATTTAACATTGAAACCTCTTCAGGCGTACAATTGCCATTGATATAATTTTCCAATAATTTGGAAAGCTGTAAATTGTTCATACTACGTTAAACTCTATGTGGTTACTTATTTAACATGTCGTTTAACAACTGCAGAACCCTTGCTGTAAATCTAAATTTATTTTATAAAAAATAGTAAGATGGGCATAAGTTCAGTTATTGTTACCCGTAAGCTTTGCAACGCTTTTGTAAGGTGGCCTTCTACCGTTTTTTCCGAAATGTTAAGTTCCGATGCGATCTCTTTATTTGTTTTAAACTCAATTCTACTTAACTGATAAACAGAACGACATTTGACCGGCAACTTAGCGATCATCATATCAATGTGTTTTTTCAAATCGTTAAGAAAAATGTACTCTTCGGTAGAGTTGTCGAGTTTTAGCTGAACCTGTTCTGAAGTAATAAAATTTTCCCTTATAGCGTGTTTTCTGTAATGGTCTATTACATTATACCTAACTGCCGTATACAGGTAGTTACCAAGGCCTGTTGTAAATAGGAGTGAGGTTCTATTTGTCCAAAGTTTTGTAAAAACATCCTGTACAATTTCTTCGCAGGTTTCGGTGTTCTTAACCCTTTTATAAGCTGCGTTAAGTAACCTATCCCAATACCGATCATAAATCTCCTTAAAAACATCCGGGCCAGCATGTTTCAACAACAAAGCTAGTTCTTCATCAGTATGTTTTGAATAATTACCCATTGTTAAAATCAGTTCCCAGCCATTAGATACCTGGCACAGCCGCTAAAAGTAACTAAAAAAATACAATTAATTAAGGGGGAAAAATGTGAATTTAAATTACAAGGATTACCCTAGTTTCTGTAAAAAAATATTCAAATCATCTTCCTTACCCAATCCCAGTTTTTGCTTGATCCGGTAACGACTCATGCGTACGCTTTTGGGCTCTATATGAAGGATGCTGGCTATTTTCTTTGTGTCCATTTGCAAATGCAGGTAAGCACAAAGCTTTAGATCAAGCGGAGTGAGTTTTTGCTGCGCTTTTTCATTCAGAAGGCCGAAGAAGTCGGGGTGTACTTGTTGAATATGCATCTTTGCATCATTAAAATCATTGTCCAGCAATAACTCTTCATTCCATATTCTATTGATATTCAACTCCTGGCTATCATTTAACTTTTCTTTGATCTGTGAAAACACTTGTTTCTTGTGTTCCAGTTGCAACACATTAGCCATCATTTCTTTTTGCAATTGTTGCTGTTGGGTTTCCAGCAGTTGTTGCTCTGCCCGTAGCCGCAGCTGTTCTTCTTTATCTAATTTTGTTTGCAATTCGGCCTCTTGTTTTTCTAAATGCAATTGCTTTTCACGTTGCAAAGAGTAACGCAGGCGGAAATGATAAGCCCGGAACATAAAAATAAGGCCCAATAAAGAAATAATCGAAATACCTATATATAGATACCGTTGTACCTGATTATACTTTTCCTTTTGCCGCAACAGGATCACTTCATTGTTTTTTTTTTCGGCTTCGTATTGAATTTCCAGCTTTTGCGCGTTTAATGCCTGTTTTTGATCAAAAAGTTTACCGTTGTATTCTGTTACTTTCTTCTGGAATTTTAATGCCATGGAGTCGTTTCCAGTTTGCTCATACAATCTGGAAAGCGAGCTCACCACATTGACCAGGGTATAATAATAGGGAATTTCCTGCGCCTGCATCATGCTATAAGCCTGCATCAAATAACTTTCAGCCATTGGAAAGTTTTTTTCACGCATGGCATACTCACTTAGAATACCCAAACCGCTGGCTATAATTTCTTCGCCATTCGGCGCATCTTTCATCACTTCCTGAGCTTTATTAGCATATTGAATAGCACTTGCTTTCGCATCTTTATCTGTTTCTGCAAAATTTTTCAAGTAATAATCTGCAATATTAATGCAGGCAATACCATAAGTCTTTGCTGCTATTTCTTTCGGATGCTGCTCGTATATCTCCTCTACCTTCTTTAAGAAAAAGAGGATGCTATCTCGCTGGCCGATACTTTTGGAAGCATTATAATTATAATCCGCTGATATGGATAAAGCGGTATAGCAATTACCAAGTAAATTGTAATCTTGAGTGAGCAAGGCATTTTCTGTGGCTAAGCGAGCGTACCGATTTATATTGGGCACATTATTCCAGCGGGTATTTAAAGCGTATAACAAGTAATATATTTTAGCCAGAATGTAATGATCCGGAGTTTTTGCTAGTTCCTTAAGTGCCATCTGGCCATATTTCATGGAAAGTTCGGCATTATCGATACTCTTGTATAAAAAAGCCTGGGCATAATAACCATAGGCAATAGCTGAAGAACCATGCGCCTGCTTTGCGGTAACCATGGCAGAATCGCTCATTTTTTTTAACAATGGAAATTCCTGCATATTGGCGTAAATATTGGCAAGAACAACATAGCCCCTGGTTGCGGTAGTAAAATCTTTCAGTTTTAAGGCAGTATTAACAGCAAGCCTCCCCTGAACAAGCCCTGCTTTATAATTTTCATTGATACGAAGTGATTCAGCCGAATGAATAAGCTGAGCAGGTGTTTGTGCTATTGCAGTATAAGATGACAAACCCGCAGCTACAAAAAACAATAGGTGCCTTAAATAATTCATAAAGTAAAATTAATATAAATCAACTATCTATTTTTTCATGTAGACATATTGTAGACGCTTGTGCAACTTGAATGTAGGCGTTTTGTAGTAAGCCTGAATTTGGTAAAACTTTGAGTAAGAGTGCAACTTTACATCAAATAATTTTACAACAAAATACTATCAAAATGAATAACAAAACACTATCTATCGTATCCTACATCACCATTATTGGTTGGCTTGTGGCCTATTTAAAGGGAAAAGACAATGCAGATTCAATGCTTAAATATCATTTACGACAAGCATTAGGTCTGGCACTTGTGAACATTATTTTTAGCCTTGCTTTAAATATAGTAGCTATGGTTATACCTGCCTTATCTTTTATAGGTGTATTTGGCTTTGTTTTTTTGATATTATGGATTATTGGAATTATCAATGCGGCTAATGGTGCTCAAAAGCCTTTGCCGATAATTGGTAAAATGTTTGAAAACAAATTTGCTTTCGTTGGTTAATTGGAATAATTATGCAAACATTTAAATATTTCGAAAAAGAAGGCAGCACTTATCATCTAAAAGTGCAAAAAGGCTTTTTTTATACCATGGCTGCAATAATTTTTGCCATAATGGTACTTAACCTCATATATGCGAGTACGAAAGGTGCTGCAGTATTCGCTGTGTTTCTGGCTGTAATTGGGATATTGAGCATATTGCGAAGTACTACAGAAATAAGCTTTGATATGGTAGACCGTAAGATTCACTATAAAGCATTCTTCTTTAGTGCACCCATCACCTACAGTTTCGATGATTTTGATCATTTTCTAGTCTCCAAGCTTAAAAGTCTTTTTATCACACTAGGCGTATCGGGTATTTTGGTAATGCAAAAAAACAGGAAAACAAAAAACATTTTTCTACGCCAATGTTTTTTTTCGGCAAAGCCATTACAAAAATTAAATGATGAACTGTATATCATAATGGGTTTACCTGATTAACAAAACTGAAAGTATTATGGGTAAAGGCTTCTTTATATTTTGGAAACTGTTCGCATTATTTTATGCGATACCTTTTCCCATGATCTTATACTATAGTATTAAGAGTGATAGTTATCCGCCAGAATTAGCAACAAGAAATCCCTGGCTTGCTCTGGGCCTTGTAGTCTTATCTATCATTATTTGGATTATTCTTTTGACAGGCTACTACAACAAATGGATACTTCGGACTCTTTCTATAAAAAGAAAAATAGAGCACCTTAAAAATACCGGCATAAAGCGGGAGGCCAGGATTCTTACTAGTATTGACAAATCAAACCCAAAGGTCAACTACAGTACTTATGAGCTTAATTTATCATTTAAAAACCTTGTAGGTACCCAAATTGAAGAAAAGATAACTGTAAATGACAAAACCCCTTATGAACGCAGGTTTGAGGCGGGAAAGAATGTAGAATTGGTTCTCGATCAAAATCCAAACGATTATCCTTATATGGTTCTGTCCAGCTTCCAGGTAAGTGTTAAAGGGAATGTATTTCTCTTGCTTCATATTACCCTGCTTGTTATTGCAGCTCTGATAGCCGGTTATTATTGCTTTGCTTATCAAACAGAAAGTGAAGGCATGGGATGGCGCTTTATGGTTTTTTATCATCCGCTCCTGGTTTGTGCCTTAATACTTAACCTGGGTAATATTAATCTTCTTGGAAGATTGATGTCAAAATTTGCCAATCAAAATCCTAAAAATGATTTTGTAATAAAGTACAAAGGATTGCCGGCAACAGCCAGATTACTCAAGGCCAGTCAAACTGGAACATACATAAACGAGCAACCCGTGGTTGAGTTTGTGCTTGAATTTACAGACCATCAAAATCAACGTCATGGTGTTAGTATAAAAAAAATAGTAGACCTGTTAGATCTGGATAGCACACGTCAAAAAGAAGTGGATATTTTTTACCTCGAGGAAGATCCCAAACGGGTAGCCTTTGCCAGCGATTTAAAAGAGTTAAGCATAATAATATGAAGACCTTAAACATCATAGCTAGCTCATTGATCATTGGCTGTTTACTACTAACAGGCTGTAAGCAGATCAACAAAAGTGTGAACGAAACTTTTAAGCCCAGTGATGCTGCCTTGAAGCGCCAGGCGCAGAAACAGTCGACAACAGGTTTCACTACAACCACAACGCAGCAAATACAAAAATCTGAAATGATTATAAACGGCGATACCCTTAAAGCTAATGGTATGCAAGAAAAAGCCGCAGTACTTTTTAAGGATTTGGAAACATTGCAAAAAAACAAAACAGGTAACAACAGTAAAGAGATACAGGAAAAAGTAAATGAGTTTTTGAAAAGCATTAACATGTCACAAAAGGTCAATACTATACCTACACCCCAACCCAAAACAAAACGCGAAAAAGCTTTTTTTACTAAAGCAGAATTGGAAAGAGCAGAAAGGGAGCTTATACAATTGCCTCAGTATGCCGGCAAAGAAATACAGATATATCAGTCTGTTCACTTTAATGGCGATGGACGAATCAGGTTAATGTTGCAACATCCCGAAAATCCAAAATATGTAGATGCTTATGAATACGAAAATGGCAAATGGTCCGCCCCAAAGCCTATACAAACAACTTCCGGCAATATAGAACGTCGGTTGGTCCCATTAAACCAAATCAACTTTTCCTCTGCCCTAACAGTATTGCAAGCGTATAATCAAAAGGTATTACAGGTAGAAGGTGCAAAACCAACAACACATGTATACCTGTCTTTCTGGGATGGCCGCATACGCTGGTTTCCCGGAACAATAAATGGAACCCGGGAACGCTATTCGATTGATTTCGAACCTAACGGAACATTAAAAAACTTTAAACAAGATTAAACATATGGCAAATTATAACCTAAAAATAAAAGGTGATCGATTAAGTTTTCAACCCAAACGAGATTATAAATGGAAAGTTATCCTTTTTACCGTTGTTGCTTTGATAACATTTATTATGATACCCACACTTAATTTGAATTATGAAACCAAATGGGGGATATTTGCTATAGGCTTGTTATGTGGATTTACTGCATTGTACGATTTTCTGTTTCACTTTAACGTGACCTACATATTTGATCAGACTACCAGAAACATCTACTGCAAAATCCCTGGCTTGTATACGCGCCAGATCATAACTTTTGATGAGGCTTTCATACTACGTATAGAAGAAGATTGCTTATTGCATTATGCGCTATCAAAAAAACAGAATAAATATGGCAACAGCTACGCCATAAGCCAATCATTTGGCAGTAACAAGAAAAGCAGAAGAAGACAAGAAACATTTGAAACAGAAGTTCTGTCGGCTATAGAAAGTTTTATTCACCATCTTAAAGTACATACTCATTATTAATCGGCTTTACAGGTTCAGGTATATTTGTTTCACCCAGCATTTCCAGTAGATTGATCTCTATAGTACGCGTAATTTGATTTAATGGAACAGCTGCAGAATTATTATCGAAAGGATTCATCAAGCTCATCCCATTGATCTGAGTAGACACATAAACAAAGCCTACTAACCACCCTAAAAATATAGACCACACCCCGGCAAAAGGGCTGATGACCAGGGTAAGCGACACCACAAAAAGCCATATAAATGCTTTGGTAAAATAAATATAAGCGGTTGGGTATATGGTATTTTTAATGCGTTCACTCATACCCATCTCGTCAGAAAATTTTACAAGCAACTGATTCATTTCAATAAAACGGAAACCATCAATCATTCCTCCTTTTTCGAGAAGCTGCAGGGCTCTGGATTGCTGCATCAAAATTGCATTAGCAACATTACTATGTAACTTTACTTCCTCCATATCATGCGGTTCAAGATACTGGCTATAGGTTTCATCAACGGCATCTCTAAGTTTTGCTTTGAGTGCATATAAAAACGCTATTTGCTTATATACCATTCGTTTCTTTAGCGCAGCATATTGTTGATCATCAGTTTCATTTTGGGAAATATAGCTAATGATACTTCTTGCCCATGATCTGGAATCATTCACCAGAGAACCCCATATTTTCCGGGCCTCCCACCAGCGGTCATATGCCTGATTGTTGTTAAAACCTACAAAAAAAGCAATGGCTGTACCTAAAACAGCAGGGATAATGGAAGGAATTTCAAAATGATGCCTGATTAAAACTGTCCTCACGAGATAGGCTGCTGTGCAGGATATAATCATAATGATATCTACCTGCCATGTATTTCTAAGAATACGGCTTAACCGTATGTTTGGTTCAATTAGCATTTTTATCTTCTTTTAATTTTCTGTGATATTTTTAACTATTATACGTCTAATTACTACACATCTATTGAGCTGCGAATTTCTCTTCTTTCTCCTACTTGCTGACGCCACATGGAATAATAAAGTCCTCTTTGCTCCAATAGTTCATCGTGAGTACCGGCTTCCGAAATAATCCCTTTTTCAAGAACGTAAATAACATCTGCGTGCATGATGGTAGAAAGACGATGAGCAATTAATATGGTCATTTGTTGTCTGCTATCCGATATCTCCCTTATGGTTGTGGTAATTTCTTCTTCAGTTAGCGAATCTAATGCAGAAGTAGCTTCATCAAAAATCAGTAATTGAGGCTGACGTAATAATGCCCTGGCAATAGACAATCTTTGCTTTTCTCCGCCAGACAACTTCATACCACTTTCTCCAAGGATGGTATTTAACCCATGAGATGCTCTGGCAACCAATCCAGAAGCTGAAGCTTTTTCCAGCGCATCATTAATATCTGCATCCGTAGCCGTTGGATTCACAAAGAGCAGGTTATCTTTAATAGAACCAGCATACATCTGTGTATCTTGTGTTACAAAGCCTATTTGCCGCCTAAGCGGATTATATTGTACCTGGGTTGAAGGTACATCGTTAAAAAAGATCCGTCCATCAACAGGAACGTACAATCCAACCAGCAACTTAACCAGCGTCGACTTACCTGATCCAGACGGGCCCACAAAGGCTATTGTCTCCCCTCTTTTAATCTTAAATGAAATGCCGTCGATGGCATTATAGCCTGCCGTTCTATGACGGAATACGACATTATCAAACTGCAGGTTTTCGAGTTTGCCAATCTCAATTGAATTTTCAGGACGTTGCTCTACGGGTTTATTCATCAGCCTGTCGAAACTCTTTAAAGATGCATCTGCCTCTCTATAAAGCACAATCATATTACCAAGGTCTTGTAAAGGAGTGAATATAGCCGTAGAAATAAATTGCATAGCAATAAGCTCCCCGGTACTAAGTACTTTCCTGAAAATAAGCCACAAGAGAATGAAAAGGATAGATTGCTTTAGCAAGTTTAGCATATTCCCTTGCAAAAAAGACAAGAAACTTACCTTGCCGGCCTTTTGCATTTCCAACTCAAATATTTTCAATGTTTGTTCATTCAGTCGCCTGATTTCAGGAAACGTTAACCCAAGGCTTTTAACCAACTCAATATTTCGCAAGCTTTCGGTAATAACCCCAGCCTGGCTATCTGTTTGCCTGTTTATTGATCGTTGAATCCCTTTTATCCTTTTAGAGACTAAGCCCGTAAGCGACCCAAGAAGCACAATTCCTACAAAGAAAACGGGAACCAAAAGCCAATTCTTGTTTATGCTATACCATATTAAAAAGCCAACTCCTACAAGCGAAGAAAACAAAACATTGATAAAGGAATTAATAAAACGCTCTGCATCAGTTTTCACTTTTTGCAGAACAGAAAGCGTAGTTCCGCTTCTGCTCTCTTCAAATTCCTGAAATGAGAGGCGTAAGGTTTGCTTTAGGYCATCATTGAATATATTCATGCCAAAGCGTGCAACAGCTTTGCGGGTTATATAATCCTGAGCAGCTTTACATAGTTTAGCCACCACAGCAATGCCAAGTGCTATTAGTAACCAATATAAAATCCCATTTATCAGTTCAGTTTCAGACAAGTGGTTCTTATTTGTGGCATATTCATCAATGATCTTTCCAAATATTACAGGATCAACCAGGCTGAGTAATTGAGCTACAGCAGCTAGTATTAAAGATAAAAAAACAAGCGTGCGATGCGGCTTAAGGTATTTCCAAAGTATCCTCATAATAATCGATTAATGTTACACTTTAAACCCCCAACATCTGCTGCCATGAATGTTGGCTATTGCATTTTAGAAATAAGGACCAATGCCAGAAAGTATCTAAATTACTAAAAAATCGTAATTTTATTTCCATGACATCAATATTGGCTAAAGAATTACTAAGACAACAATATGTCCTGGTAAAAAGTTCCAGGACTGTTGTGCTCGATTTTTTAGAGACACAATTAAAAGAGGAAGTATTCAGCCCATTGGACCAATTTAATGGCTTCTCTCCAGGCAAAATGTTATTGCATATTGCAGGAGTATATTGCCATTGGATCGGCAATTTCTCTCTAAAACTTAACATTGATACTTATCAGGATTACAACGTTTCTTCATTTAGGGTGCTTAGAACCTTATTTGAAGAAGCCGACAGCCTCATTTTAACTTATATTGATGAATTTGGTAATAACCCAAACCAAGTGATCAGCGGAATAATTTCGGGCAAAAAGATGGAGGCTACTACCCTGGAGGTCTTTACCCATGTCTTAACACATGAATTTCATCATAAAGGGCAAATTATGATTATGTGCCGCTTACTTGGGCATACTCCTCCGGATACAGATATTATCAGATTTTAGTTTAATTTACATATTATGGATCAGGATAAAAAAAGGCAGAACCAGACAATACATGGGGTTTGGATTATTTATTATATTTCCAAAACCTGCCTTTGCCTTCGGCTATCCATTCTAAGGCTTGTTCTATTCTGGTTTGACGAGTGGCGTCTGTTTTTGCATCGATTATCCAAACTAAATAGTCTTTCCGAAATGAAGGTGATTTGCTTTCAAAAATCTCTTTAATCGGTGGATTTGCTTCCAGTATTTCACTAAAATAATCTGGTACTTGAATAACTTTGGGCTTCTCAGCTTTCGGTTTTACTATTTTTATTCCATTTTCATTTAAAGCCATCGCCTCTTTTACATACGCGATCAATGTTTCTTTGTCCGGCAAATCTGACAGGGATTTGATTTTATCCATATTTCCCATTGTTTGCTCAGGTTTAATGTTCTCTTTCAGTTTTGGATTAGTTATTAATGCTGCTTTCCAAATGCTGAATGAGCAGTGATTTTTGTAGGCAGCAAAGATGCACATCATATCGCCATGGTAATCGAAATGTGGAATACCCCATTTAATTACTTCCTCAACATCCGGACATGTTTCATGGATTATTTGGCGTAAATATTCCATAATAGGCTTTGCAAAATCTGCTGATTTTGCATAATACTCATCGAATTTTGGATTGAATTGTGGCATTTTTAAAGTAAGGTGTAAGTAGTTTGCTAAATAAAGATGATGAAATTACCCCTAAAGTCAAATTTTATATACTTCTAAATTATAATCTAACTTTTGTTTCAATCAGACTAAGCAAGGGGTAACTTCGTTCATAGATTGATAAGACCAACGTTAACACTGGTTCGAGACTGCTTCGGAAAAAGGTACCTATTTTCCGAAGAAAACCCGAATTGAACTTGATTCTGTCTTAATTCTGCCCAGCAGGAGGTTTCAGTGAGCAGATATTTAAACCCAAATAAATTATTTTTCGTCACCCCTCTTTAGCAGAATCTAATGATTATCAGATAAATAAGCATATCCCCCTCTATGCGGAGCAGAAAATAGAAAATTTATTACTGAATAAAATGAACAAACAGCTAAACTTTAGTAGATTTAGTATAACTAACAGCTATTAACTTCAGAAAAAGCGATCCTTGGCCGTATGATACCTAAAGCAAATAACCAGCATCGAGTTTCTGTAGAGAGTTTTGATAGCGAACCTTTTTTTGAAGTTTCTCAGGATTTAATGTGTATCGCCGGATTTGATGGATACTTTAAAAGAATCAATCCTGCGGTTTCTAAACTGTTAGGATATAGTGATGAAGAGTTA
>NZ_JBFTNT010000034.1:0-29485 GCF_056397585.1 Pedobacter sp. 05L430
GCTTTAATGATTTTGCAAGTGAATCTGCCTCGTTATAAAGATCAACATATACCGCACCACTAAGTGCCGAAAGCTGATGTTTGCTGCCAATGGTTACATAGGCTTTAAACCAAATGGTATCACCTACCATGTAATAAGGTTTATCGGTATGAAGGTATACCTTTTCTTGTGGCTGAGTTTCTGTCCATTTTTGCAGTGAGGCAACTAGTTTTTCTACAGGATCGTTGTCCTTTTGCGTAAAAGAAAAAGCAGCTGCAACTAGCAGCACTGAAAAAACAGGAATAGCAATTTTAAGAGCGTTTTTAAATTTCATACGGTTTAATTTGTTTGGATGGTTGGAATTTCATAAATATAAAAAAATATCGTGAAGAGAATATTTATTAGGTGTAAAAATTAAGAGATAATCATTTGCTAACTGGTTTGGGTAATAATAGTTTATATCGTCTGCTTCCAATAACTCCGTTCATATTACTCCCTTCAATGGTAATTGTATAAGATCCAGGAATATCGGCGGTGTAAAAAGAGACATTTGCTTTTCCCTGGGCATCGGTGGTAACGTTTGGTTCCCAATGTATGGTAGCTCGAAGATCAGGATTCATCTCTGATACATTAGCGGCAATATACTTTGGTCTGTAAAATTCCTGAGGATACATAATTGGCAGAGGTCGGTAGTAACCAACATCAGGTTTGTTAATTCTATGCCAGCCAACTCCACTGTAGGTGGTCAATTCTATAAAGGCAACATCAATATCTCTTCTCGAGGTATTAGGCATCACCCCTCCATTAGCACCAAAATTACGTGCAAAAGCAGCCATATCAGCCTTTCCGACACCAGAAATCCTTCTTTCGTCAGAAAAACCTCCTCTACTATAAGAAGCGGTATATTTCCTGCTATACATTACTTCCAGACCACGAAAAGTTGCTATTTTAAGATCCTCCAAATCCTGTTTAATGTCATCAACTCTTGGATCAGGAATGTCGCTATAAAATAATGGTATACCTCTTCCATCCACGGTAATAGTTACATCATAATGATTCATCTTAATCTTTGCAAAACCATCCTCGTTGATTACCCGAAATCCGGGAACCTTTTGCTTGAGCAATTGATACAAACTCATAACACCAGATTCTTTGATATCCTTTTCATCAAAAATCAAATCAGCTTTACCAGGCCCATTCTGATTAAAAGAGCCCTTGATTAACTTTTTATCTATAATTTTCACTTCTTTTAATGCAATACCACTTGCACCAGGCCTTTCCTCTTTTAATAGAATAGCTTTATTTTTGACGTAATTCAATTGGGTAGTGTCAGTATTTACATACCAAGGCATCATCTTGTTTCGAAACATTTCGCGGGCCGGAGGAAACTTTTGACGATCCACTTCCACTTCGCCAAAATTCATAGTTCTACCCTTTGGGGTTCTCGCCTGAATAAAAAATGATCCGGAATCTATTGGGGGCAAAGCGGTGAATATAAATCCTCCTTGTTGATCAGTTATTGCTGTAGTAATAAAAAATGGCTTTTGTGAAGAGATTAGCATTTGAGCTCCAGACACCGGTTTTTTCAGAATATTGGTAACTCTACCTGTCACCCTAAAATCCTTCTCAGCAGCAAATTTAGGCGATACGGATTCATTAAATACATCCTCCCACTTATACCCTGTCCATCCCTGGGTAAGCATAAGATTATCAAGTGCTGTCCAGGCTTGCTTATCCATTTTATTGAAATAATACCCGGGGGTTTCTACAGTGCCTTTTAACCCTGCATTTAACAACAGGCTGACTTCAATATCATGATTACCTAAACTATCTGCTCTAACCTGCGAATCATCGGTTACTGATAAAGAAAAACTTCCCACTACAGGATTGCCATTTACATCTTTCACCTCTATAGATAATCCAACACTATCTCTTTGTAAGAAGGACATTTTATTAGGCAATACATTAATCTTAGCCTGATCCTGATGATCAATAAATGCCACACGTTCATTCAAAGGCTGCTTTTCTTTTAACAATGTAAATCGTGCAATGCCTGTAGCAAATTTACTTTTATCTACAATCAGCTTTGGTTTCTTAAAATCTACCTGTTCCGCGTAACAAACTATTCCTCTGGAAGTCCCTACTAAATAATAAATACTGTCAGGATTAATGGCACCCGGAGTAGCCATTACATTGACTACAAGAGAATCACTTTGCTTATCATTAATCACATGCAAACTAGTTCCTGCAGGTTTTACCAAAGGTAACGGATAGCTTTTATCCATTTCCATTGGTCTATTTAATCTCGCTGAATATATTTCGCCCTCCTTAGGTACAAATTCAAATGACCCCATTCCATTAACCAAACTCGCAATTGAGGCAATGGTATTCCCTTTGCTATCATACACATCACCTYCAAAGCTCACTCCTTTCCCATCTTCGGCAAGTGCTTTAAACCCAACAACTGATTTTAGTCCCGCTACAAGCGCTCCACCCTCTGGTAGAAATTGCAGATCAATATTTTGCTCTCGATTAATATTCAAGGGGACAATTAGAATCTGATTTCCGTCATTTTTAGTCAGGCTATTAATCTCTATTCTTATATTTTTGCCATCTGCCTTTTCCTTCAGGTTGAACATCAAAGCCAGATCACCTTCATTAGTAGTTCTTAATTGATCCTTAAAGAGCAGCTTATCCGCCTCCATCACTCTAATCCCTACATCACGCAATCCAACAGCAACTTTATCTGTACGCATCAGGTTAATATTTACTTTAACCTGATCCTTATCTGCAACTTTATTAACGGCTGCCTGCGATTTCACCAGCCATGTATTCTGACTAGGCTTACCCAAATAGAAGCGTTTGTTGAACAAATATTCATCTMCAAAGTTCTGCATCCAATTGGTATAAGCCCGTAAAGTATATCCCCCTTCATGAAAAATCTTTGCAGGTAGCGGAATCTGTCCCCAGCCCAAACCTTCCTTCATAGGGATACTTATTCTTCTAACCACCTCAGCACTATCATCATTAAGCTCAACATATAATAGCCCACTTTTTTGTGAAGCCGACAAATAGGAAGGATCAAACAAATAAGCCTTAAACCAAATCGTGTCACCAAGATTATAATAAGGCTTATCTGTGTGCAGGTAAGCCTTTTCTTCTGGCAGTTTATGATGAAAATTCTGCAATGCAGAAACTATATCTTTTGCGCTATGCGATGGTGGTTGCTGAGCCTGAAATTCATCACCCTCAACCTTATACCTGTAAACTTGTCTGCCCAACTCCCCGGCAGCATTAATCCCCTCAATAATCACTTTATAATTCCCTGGTCCATCTGCATTAAAAAAGTCGAAAGTGGTTTTTCCTGCATCAAAAGTTCTTACATTAGGATTCCAATATATAGTTGAACGAAAATCAGGAACCTGATTATTCAAACCCGGGCGATCATACCTTGGCGAATAAAATTCGCGTGCTTTATTAAAACCCCTTGGTAAAAAATTGACCATGCTTGGATCGTATTTTGTTTTCATGGATTTATAGGTGGTAATTAGCAAGGACGCTCCATTCAGGTATGATTTTAAAGCAGCATTCTGCCTAACAACCTCAATTTTAGCAACATCTTTAGCGTCTAGGGAGTTCCCCTCAAATATATCCGCTGCTTCACTAAAACTAAGTTTTCGACCATTTAAAATAACCTGCATAGGCATCCAAACTGGAGGGATCAAATCTGTATTTAGAAAATGAGGATAAAAAATATTCCGTTCGTATTCTGTTTTATACTCTCTAAATTGAATCCCGTTTAGTCTTCCTTCAATACAGTCCCTAAAACTTGCACATATTTGGGGGTTTTCGATGATATAGGTTTGATCTGCATGCCCTTCAGGAATTACCAGCGCACCTTGGGGCGAATAACTTTCAACTCTATTTTTTCTTGCATTGATTTTTACCTCCCGTAATCTCTGCACCCTATCCAGCTTACCCATTTTAACCAATACCTCTTCCTGCTTTCTTCCATTTTCCAAATAGGCTTTAGTGGTACCCGTAATGTCTGTATTTACATCCGGCAGGTTTTTGTTTTTACTTAATTTTTGCACGGGAATGCTGTCAAGAATAACTTCTACTTTATTTTTATTCTTTGCGGTTCGTCCCTGTATATTAAATTTCACACTATCAGTTAACACTACCTGATCAAATTTGAACCTTCCGGCCGTATCAGTCGTTGTGCCTTCCAATATGCCAGCCCTCATAGACATTAAGGTTACTTTCCCTTTACTTACAGGTTTATTAGCAAGGGATACTACCTTTCCGGAGATCACAGTTCCTAATTTTTCTGCAATAAACTTCGGTTTAACCGACAAGCCACTTGAAACTTCTTTCCAGGTAAACCGTCTGTAGCCTTGCGTCAACATTAAGTTATCTAGTTCCTTATTAACGGACTCATTTTCAGCAGTAAAATAGTAATTGGGTTGCTCTATGTATCCTTTAATATCTGAAGTAAGCAATGTTGAAGATAGTATTGTATGTTCATTACTTTCGTCCAGAGGCACTTTATCTTCGTTGACCACTGTAACCGAGAAACTTCCTGCCACCGGCTTACCCTTTGAATTAAAAGATTGTAGCCCAACACTCACATTTTCTCTCGATTTGTAGCTCTGCTTTGCCGTGCTTATTTCCAGCTTCATCTGGTCCTTGTTCTTTATAAAGGCAACTCTCTCGTTTAGCGGCTCTCCACTTTCATTAAATAAAGTGAACTGAGCTATTCCTGTCGGAAAATCTTTCTTCAATAACCAAATAGAGGTCATGGATTTGGTAATATTAAGGGGTGTAGCATAAATTGTCTCTCCACCCGTCTGCGCAATAAGGCTAACATTTACTGGTGTAACCGCTACCGGCGACAAATTAACTCTCACCAATATGCTATCCTTACTTGGTTGATAAACTGCAAGTACAAAACCTGTATTTTCTGCTTTAGGTAAAGCAATAGTGCTTTCAGAACCATCAGGATACTTTACTTTTGCAGTATAGGTTTTTCCCTCTTGGGGTTTTAATTTAAACGTTCCCATCCCGGCATGTTCACTTTCAAAATCAGCAACACTGTTACCTTGCTCATCTATTATGCTCCCCTTAATAAGAATACCCTTTCCATCCATCCCCAAGGCTTTAAAACCTATTCTGGAAGCAACTCCGTTTATCAGTATCCCTCCTTCTGGAAAAAACTGAACATCACTTTGTAAAAAGCCGGCCTTTATTGCAAAGTTTTTAGTAATCTTTAATTTACTATCCGCCTCTATAGTAGTCTGTATATAAGCTCCTCGTAAGTTCTCAGGCTTATCATTCTTGATATCTATATAAATATTCCCATTAGCATCAGTCTTTACAGTTTTTGCGATTACAGCTTCACCATTTGATACAACCCTATAGCTAACCACTCTCCCCGAAATCGCTTTCCCATCATCATCACTATAATTCAACTGAGCAGTTATTGCTGGTTTGTTATCAATAACTTTATACTTATAATCTATTTTAGAAGTAATTTCATTGCTATACGGACTGCCCACAATAAAAGTGCGGTCATAGAAATAATCTTCGCCTGCATTTCGCATCCATTGTGTATAAGCCCTTATCCGATAATTCCCTTCTTTAAGTTCTTCACTTAAATCAAAATTGCCCATTGCCATACCTGCTGTAACAGGTAGCTTTAAAGATTTTTCTATTGAATCTCTTTCATTTATCAGCTCCACATATATTGCTCCACTTAAAGCGGATAGCTGGTGCCTGCTGCCCACTGTTACATAGGCTTTAAACCAAATGGTATCGCCTAATGCATAATACGGCTTATCGGTATGTAAATACACTTTTTCCTGTGGATTAGTTTCTACCCATTTTTCTAATGTGCCTACTAATCTCTCAATAGGATCCTGCCCTTTTGGTACAAAAGCCAGGAAAGTTAGAACTGATAACAACAGTGCAATTCTAAGGGGTCTGGTGGATCTTTGATTTTCCATTGTTTAAATGTGATTGCGTAATTAAAAACAAAGACATTTCAGAATAACCAAATAGGGACAACATCTAAAATTATTTCACGCTGTATCTGTAAACCAACCTCCCAAGTTGCCCCGCAGCATTAATCCCCTCAACAACAACCTTGTAAACTCCTGGTTCACTCGCATTATAGAAATCAAAATGTGCCTTACCATTATTATTAGTTTTCACATCAGGATTCCAGTAAATTGTAGAACGGAAATCAGGTATTTTATTGTTTTTATCCCCATTTTCATATCTGGGCTCATAGAATTCACGTCGTTTATCAAAACCCTTTACCGAAAAATTGACAATGTTTGGCGTATATCTTTTATTTTTCATGTAATCCCGTTTAGTGTAAATAAGAATAGAAGCTCTCCCCAATAATCCCATTAATGCCAAATTGCTCCTAACAACCTCTATTTTAACAATATCCATGGGATCTATTTCATTACTATCAAATATTCCTGCAATCTCTATTGGATCCTCGATTTTCCTTCCGTTAAGTACAATCTGCATAAGTGACGCTGAATCGATTGGGTCAGGTCTTGAGAGTGGATAATTATTAACTATTCCCACCTTCCCGAAAAGCACTCCGTGTAATCTTCCTTGTAAACACACCCCCAAATTGGCGCAAACCTCAGGTTTTTCAAGAAAAAAGGTTTGATCAGCATGCCCTTCCGGAATCTGCAGCATTCCCTGAGGGGCAAGTTTTTCACTTTCCCTTTTTTTAGCTATTATTTTTACTTCTCTAAGCCTTTGAACACGACTTAACCTGCCAAACTTAGGTAATGCCTGATCCTGATTCCAGCTATTTTCAAGATACACTTTAATATCTGTGCTAGTGCCATTACCAACATCTGGCAAATTTTTATTCTTAGTAATACCCTGTACGTGAGCACTATCTAGTATTACTTCAACATTTTTTCGATTGTCATGCGTCCTGGCTTGCACTACAAACTTAAAACCATCTTTAAATATTAAGTCATCAAACTTAAATCTTCCATCAGAATATGTCCTGGTATCTTCCATAATGCCTCCATTTAATGAAAGTAGATTCACCTTGGCATTTACAAGCGGCTTATTTCCTAAGGCAACTACCCTTCCAGAAATCTCTATACCCGACTTTTCGATTTTGTAAACTGGGGCTAAAGCCCGACCAAGACTGTTCCACACAAACCTCCTATAGCCTTGTGTCAACATCAGGTTATCCAAAGCTCTACTGGTTTCTTCGCTTTCATTAATAAAATAATCATTGGGCTTTTCTATATAGCCTTTCAAATCAGAACTCAGCAATAGGTTAGACAGTATTGAACTTTCCGAGGCCTCGTCAAAAGGTACCTTACCCTCATTAATAACAGTGACAGAGAAGTTTCCGTCCACGGGTTTTCCGAAAGGATCCTTTGATTCCATCTCTATCCAAACATTTTCCTTAGTATTATAGCTTGTCTTTTCAGTGTTCAACTTCAATTGCATTAAATCTCTGCTTTTAACAAATGCTATCCTCTCATTCAAAGGGTCACCTTCATTGTTAAACAAGGTAAACTGAGCAATTCCTGTCGGAAAACTACCTTTAAATAGTCGTATTGACATTATCGATTTGGTTATTTTTATTGAAGAAGAATAAATAACCTCTCCAGAAGATTGTACGATTAAAGCAACAGTTTTGGCCGACTGATATAAACCTGAAGAAGCTTTAATACTGACATTTAAACTATCTTTATTATCCTGATTAATTGACACAACATAACCTTCATCGCTCACTTTAGGAAGCATTACTTGTTTTTCTGATCCATCAGGATAAACTATTTCTGCGATGTAACTCTTCCCTAATTCAGGCTTCAGATTAAAAGCGCCCATCCCGGCATATAAGCTAGAGAAACCAGCAATTTCTTTACCCTCATTGTCTTTTATTTTGCCTTTAATACTTATTCCAGTGCCATTAACTCCTATAGCTTTAAAAGCTACCTTGGAGGTTATTCCATTAATTAAATCTCCACTTTCCGGAAAAAACTGAACAGCACTATCAGAAAGTTCGCCTTTTAAAATAGCCTTTTTACTTACCTTTTCTTTAGTTTCCTTCTTTACAATCCTGGAATTCGATTTGGCATCTGTAGTGTTAAGGAAGGGATCACCAATCATAAAAGTATGGTCAAAAAAGTAATCTTTATCCGAATTGCGCATCCATTGCGTATAAGCCCTCAGTCTATAGCTACCCTCTTTAAAATCATCTGCTAGTATCAAATCACCAGCCGACATTCCTTTAGTCAATTGAAGCTTAAGCGTCTTCTGAATAGAGTCTTTTTCGTTAATCAGGTCTACATACACTATCCCGCTATGGGTTGATGGCTTATGCCTGCTCCCCATTGTTACATACGCCTTAAACCAAATGGTATCACCAACTGCATAATAAGGCTTATCAGTATGCAGGTAAACCTTTTCCTGTGGGTTAGTTTCTACCCATTTTTGCAAAGATGTAATTAGCTTATCAACCGGATCATTATCTCGGGGAATAAATGCTAAAACTAGGATTACAACAAAAAAGGAAGGAATGTAGAGCGCTCGTTTCATAATATTTAATAGTAGCTAATCTCTCTTTTGGTTAAATAAGTACTTACTTTATTTTTATTATTGAGTGTAAACCAATTACCCTTCTCATCATACTCGTATGAGTATTTTTTCTTCCAGTCAACAAAGCCTCCTCCGGTATATCGAATCTCTTGAACTATATTATTGTTATCATCATATTCATAAGTAATAGAATGTTTTAAATGTCCATTTGAAGCATACGCCCTTTCGCCGCCTAACAGTAAAGTGGGTTCAATTGAGTAGGCTATACTTCCACTATTTAAAGTCGTATCATAATCATTCCACACCTTTAGTATGAGGTTATTTAAGCCATCATACTTATAAACTTCCTTAAGCTTTAATTCTCCATATCCATCATAACAAACACGTAAGCTCCTATTATTTTTATCGTCATACTCATAACGTTCCAGGCTTTTCACCGAATCAGAAATATATTTTTTCGCCATCATCTTCCCGCTATCATAATACATGTATTTAATCCTGTAGCCATGTTCACCATCCCCTTGCTCTTCTGAGAGTTCCTTATCCTCATACACATAACTTATGGTTTGCTCGACGGCGTTACTATCTATCGTATCATATATTTTTTGCTCAATCAGTTTTCCATTTAAGTCATAACTATAACTTCTTTTTTGAACCAAAGTATTTATACCCCCGGTAGTTTCGTAACATTTCTCAGTAAATGACTGTACTTGCCCTTTAGGTCTTCGCATGTCCCCATAGAATGGAAGCTGAGCGAAACAATTAAAAGGAGGAAATGTCAATAAAAACAAAAGAAATAACAATAATCCGAATTGAGAATATTTCATAGGTATTGATTAGTTATAATGAAAGACAACTAAGTAATACCAAATAGGGACAACATCTAAAATTATTTTAACAATAACATAATCTTATACTTAGATAATAGTAATCTTCCAACAATACATTCGCTGCTTAAACATATACGATACATGAAAAGAACGCTACTATTTAGTTTCCTTGTAATTGGTTTACTCAGCTGTAAAAAAGAGAAGCCATCAACAGACCAGGAGGTTGTTTTAAATGAAGATCCGGCCACATACGCTGAGATTGGATCTCTTGATATCGGAGAACTTGGCGCAGCTGAAATCTCTGCATTTGATCCTGCAACAAATAAACTCTTTGTTGTAAAAAATGAAAATGAAGGCGAGCCAAATCAGGTTAATAGAATTGAGGTTGTTGATTTTGCAAATCCATCAAATATGAAAGCCACTGGTTATATAAGTGTTACTCCATATGGAGGTGCTGTTAACAGTGTTGCAGTGCATGATGCCAAACTAGCTGCAGCTATCCAGGCTAACAACAAACAAGCAAACGGTAAGGTTATCGTATTTAAAACCACCGACCACAGTAAAATCAGTGAAATTAATGTAGGTGCGTTGCCAGATATGGTTACCTTTTCTCCTGATGGAAAATACATTTTAACCGCAAATGAAGGAGAACCTAATACCGATTATACAAGTGATCCGGCTGGTACAATCTCAATAATATCTGTTAATGACAATTACGCGGTAACAACCATCGACTTCTCGTCTATGATAGGTCAACAAGCTGCATTAACAGCCAAAGGGTTTAGAATCTTTGGCCTGGGCAAAAGCTTTGTAAATGATATAGAGCCCGAATACATTACAGTTTCTGACGATTCAAAAACTGCATGGGTTACTTTACAAGAGAACAATGCAATAGCTAAAATCGATATCGCTTCTAAAACCATCACTAATATATTCCCGCTTGGTTTTAAAGATTACAATACTGACGGTAACGAAATAGATCCGAGCGATAAAGACAGTGGCTTTGCTCCTGCAAAATGGCCTGTAAAGGGCATTTATATGCCAGATGCTATTGCCGTACTTGAGCAAAACGGAACTCCATACTTATTTACTGCCAACGAAGGTGATGCAAGAGAATATGATGCCTTCTCAGAAATAAAAAGAGTAAAGGATTTTGTGCTTGATCCTACAGCTTTCCCAAATGCTGCCGAATTAAGAAAAGATGGTAAACTTGGTCGTTTAAACATTACAACAACCCTGGGAGATGCTAATGGTGATGGAGTTTTCGATGCATTATATTCATTAGGATCCCGTTCGTTTAGTGTTTGGAATGGTAATAATGGAAGTCAGATTTTCGACAGCAAAAATGAGTTGGATGCTAAATGCGCCACTAACAACACTTATGATGATGGCAGAAGCGACGACAAAAGTGTTGAGCCCGAAGGAATAACAATTGGAACCGTTGGAACCAAAAAAGTTGCCTTTGTAGGTATGGAAAGAGCCGATGCAGTAGCAGTATATGATGTAACTAATCCGGTTAAACCAGTTTTCTTGCAGCTTTTAAAATGTGGTGATGCTCCTGAAGGAGTACTATTTATTTCTGCAAAAAATAGTCCTACCAAAAAAAGCTTATTGGTAGTAAGCAGTGAAAACGATGGTGTAATCAAAGTATATACACCAAAAACGATATAACAATTCTCATTATTAGTTGCTTGTTTGCGCCCCGTTGGGGTACAAACAAGCAATTATTACCAACACAATGGCCATAGTAGCGGCAACGGCCCTGATGGTATTTAAATAGCTCCATGTGTTCTCGAAGCCACTCCTTTGCAACCTCATGGCTTCCGCAGTTGCAGATTTCAGGTCGAAAGTATCCAATGCATTATTAAGTGGTACATTACCAAAAATAGTAACGCCAAAAGTGCCGATAATGTAACACAAAGCCGCAGCAACCAATAACCAGAACTTAAGCTGAACAGGTTGACCATAATGTAGGTATGCGCTTAATGGCAATAGCACCAATGCTCCAAAAAATCCGGCAAAGAATACCGGATTTAATATCGCTCTGTTAATTTCTTGCATTGCAGTTAAATACCCTTCATCCGACAGCTTTGCCAAACCCAGATTCACTGAACAAGACCAGGCATAAAACAATCCGGCCATCAGCGCAGTTGTGGTGCCCGCAAGCACCAATACTATATTTGTTAACGAGATCATACGATTTAACTTTTCCATAAATTACTAAAGATTTCTTAGATATTCCTTAAGCTCAAATGGTTTGCGCTTCAATAATTCCTCTAGTGTATCATCTACATAAGAAAACTCATCAGCTTTAATGCTATCCGCCAAACTCAACTGCCAGACTATCTGCTCATCCGGCATTTGAAACTTATCCAGCTCTTCAGCTAAAACAACATTAGGGATATTCACATAAGAAACCTCTATCCCCCTTTCCGCTGTTAAAATTGCAGCTACATCTTTAAAAGTATAAGCCTTTGAACCCGTTATTTCGTACCGCCTATTTTCATGGCCATTACCTGCAAGTACGTTACTTAGCGCCTCAGCAATATCCACACGCGACACAAAACTTACGGCTCCATTACCTGCCGGATAGTAAATATTGCCATGCTCCAATGCCTCGCCAATAAATATTGGAATAGTTTCCATATACAAACTATTGCCAAAAAAGGTATGCGGTATTCCTGAATCCAAAATAGCCTTTTCTGTTGCCAAACATTGTTGCGTTGCCATAAAGTACGCATCCAATTTTGGCTTTACAGCACCAGTATAAACAATATGCTGCACGCCCTGCTGTTTTGCGGCCGTAACCACATTAGCTTCCTCTTTAACACCCTGATCGCCTATACTTATTGCAGATATTTGCAATAGCTTATCAACTCCCTTCAATGCTTCATTTAACGATTCAAGATCATCATAATCGGCAATGCGAATTTGAATACCTGAATTTTTTAGATCCTCCATTTTCTTTGGATCTCTTACTATCGCCACAATTTGCTCTGGCTTAATCTTTTTCAATAGAAAACCTATAGTTGCTTTACCAAGGTTTCCGTTTGCTCCTGTTATTGCTATCATAATTTCTTTTTTTACCAAAATTATGAGCTATACAAAACCATGAATAGAACAAAACCGACACTAAATAAAATATTATTTAAATAAAAAATGGGCTATTTAATGAGCTCAGGAAAATTCTCAACCAGCTCGTTTGATTGTTTTTGATATTGCTCAGGACTGAATCCTGTAAATTCTTTAAAAGAACGGATAAAATGAGATTGATCGGCGTAGCCATTTTCAAAAGCTACATCTGTAAGGATATTATATTTATTATTTCTCAGCTGACTTAAAGATGCCTGAAAACGACATACTCTGGAAAACAATTTCGGACTGACACCAATATGCTGGTTAAACCTCCGCTCAAAACTTCTTTCAGATAATCTTAAATCCTGTTGCAACTCTTTTAAAGTAATATTACCATTTGAACTGATCATTTTAGATACGGCATGCTGTGTTAAATCATCAGGAACATTCCTGTTTTTAGCAATCAAATTAATCAGGTAGCCTGAGATAAGTTCTATTTGATGAGCCTGAGATGAGGCATTCAAAAGTCTTTCTGATAAGTTGTAATCCGTCTTTTTTGATGTCAGATCTACATCTAAACAAGTATTTGTAATTTCAACAGCACTAAACCCAAATATAGATTTTATTGCATCCGGATAAAAGTAGACCCCAATAGTATTGAATTTTCCTGCCGTACGGATTTCCGTGTGTTTAGTTGTTTGTCCGTATAAAAACACTTCCGGCAATTTGTAATCATGAGATTCCGAAAAGGTCCCCTCCTCTGCCTGTCCAAAAATCATTCCCGGACACCCATCTGGAAGTGCAACAAATGTTGTAGGTGCGCAACCATTATTTCCGCCCTCTAAAATCCAGAAGTAGCGAACATATCTTTTAAGATAATCAGGCGGCTGTACCAGTTTGCAATTCATTCTATTTGTTTGACTCAGCTGTTAGCATAAAATTACAAATAATTTGTAAAGTCATAATTCTTAATCTGTTTGTCAATTATTACATTACGCTGTTTATACTATTTTGTACAAATAGTAAATACCCCGTATCTTTGATATATATTAATATTTCAACAATTAATATAGGCTATCATGAAAGAAAAACCAGATACTCTGGAACAGGCCGTATTAACCGAATACAAATACGGATTTGTAACAGACATAGATACAGACGTAATTGCCAAGGGCCTTAGCGAAAACACCATCCGACTTATCTCGAATAAGAAGAACGAACCGGAATGGATGCTGGATTGGCGACTTAAAGCTTATAACCACTGGTTAAAGCTAGAGGAACCAAAATGGTCAAATGTTAAGTACCCTATAATCAATTATCAGGATATAATATATTATGCGGCTCCTAAGCCTAAAAAGCAGCTGAACAGCCTTGATGAGGCCGATCCGGAGTTGCTGGCTACATTTGAGAAGCTTGGGATTTCTCTGAACGAACAAAAACGACTTACAGGAGTAGCTGTAGATGTGGTAATGGAYAGCGTTTCTATTGCTACCTCATTTAAAGAACAACTTTCGGAAATCGGGGTTATCTTTTGCTCAATCAGCGAAGCTATACAGCTACACCCCGAATTGGTAAAAAAATACCTTGGATCGGTAGTACCTATGACGGATAACTATTTCGCAGCGTTAAATTCTGCGGTATTTACCGATGGCTCGTTCTGCTATATCCCAAAAGGAGTCCGTTGCCCAATGGAACTTTCAACCTATTTCCGCATCAATACAGAAAATGCGGGTCAGTTTGAACGTACCTTAATTATCGCCGAAGATGAAAGCTACGTAAGCTATCTGGAAGGTTGTACCGCCCCGATGCGTGATGAAAATCAGTTGCACGCAGCTGTGGTAGAACTTGTAGCCCATACAAAGGCAGAAATCAAATACTCAACTGTACAAAATTGGTATCCTGGCGACAAAAATGGCTTGGGCGGTATATACAACTTCGTAACTAAACGTGGCATGTGTAAGGGCGATCATTCTAAAATCTCCTGGACACAGGTCGAAACAGGCTCAGCAATTACCTGGAAATATCCTAGTGTAATCCTAAAAGGAGATCACTCTATAGGTGAATTTTATTCGGTGGCGTTTACAAACAACCATCAACAGGCCGACACAGGTACAAAAATGATTCACCTTGGTAAAAATACAAGGAGCAGAATAGTGTCTAAAGGAATCTCTGCCGGACATAGTCAAAACAGTTACAGAGGATTGGTTAGAGCCAGCAAACAAGCCACTAATGCACGTAATTATTCGCAGTGCGACTCTTTACTGCTAGGCGATAAATGCGGGGCACATACCTTCCCTTACATAGAAGTTAAAAATAAAACCGCAATTGTAGAGCATGAAGCAACTACTTCAAAAATTGGAGAAGATCAGCTCTTTTATTGCAAACAAAGAGGCATTGATGCAGAAACCGCAGTGGCTCTTATTGTAAACGGCTTTGCCAAAGAAGTAATGAATCAGCTGCCAATGGAATTTGCCGTTGAAGCACAGAAACTACTAGCCATCAGCATGGAAGGCAGTGTAGGTTAAAAAAAATTATAAGAATTATGCTATCAGTAAAGAATATACACGCAAACATCGACGGAAGAGAAATTTTAAAAGGAATTAACCTCGATATTAAACCAGGGGAAGTACATGCTATTATGGGCCCAAATGGTTCCGGAAAAAGTACGCTTGCCTCTGTACTTGCCGGCAGAGAAGAATATGAAGTTACAGAAGGAGCCGTTTCTTTCTTAGGCAAAGACTTGTTGGAACTATCAACCGAGGACAGGGCTCGCGAAGGTCTGTTCCTTGCCTTTCAATATCCGGTAGAAATACCAGGTGTAAGTACCACCAACTTTATAAAAGCTGCTGTAAATGAAAAGCGCAAATACCTTGGTCAGGAACCTCTTGATGCCGTTGCTTTTTTAAAGATGATGAAAGAAAAGATGGCTTTGGTCGAAATAGATCAGCGTTTATTGAGCCGTTCCATCAACGAAGGTTTTTCTGGTGGAGAGAAAAAACGTAACGAGGTTTTCCAAATGGCTATGCTTGAACCCAAACTCGCAATCATGGACGAGACTGATTCAGGCCTGGACATTGATGCACTTCGCATAGTTGCAAATGGCATCAACAAGCTCAGAAGCCCCGATCGCGCAATATTGCTGATCACCCACTATCAACGTTTGCTTGATTATATCCAGCCAGATTATGTACATGTACTTTACAATGGCCGCATTGTTAAATCGGGCACTAAAGAACTGGCGCTTGAACTGGAAGAAAAAGGATACGACTTCATCACTGATGAGGTTGATTTAGCTGCCAATCAATAGCAGTCCATTTAAAAGACTTTACAATGAACAATATAACTTATTTTAAAGATCAGTTTGAACAGCTGCAGGAAGCAAATCCGAATGACACAATTGCCGATTTGAGGCAGAATGGATTTGATGCATTCACTAAAGATGGCGTTCCAACATATCGCGATGAAGACTGGAAATATACAAACGTAAGTAGCCTGTTCGACAAAGAATATCTAATAGCAGAAAACTCCACAATTACTTTGGCGGATGTGAACACTATCAGATTACCGGGCTACAAACAAGCAAATGAGCTAGTGTTTGTAAATGGACGCTTTATAGCTAACCTTTCTACCATCCGTTCCGGCACCACAGACCTTGTAGTATTGCCCCTTGAAGAAGCTGCTAAGGGAGAATATAAAGAAATAGTCGCTGCACACTTAAACCAAAGCAGTAATTACTTAAACGATGGCATTCATGCCTTAAATACTTCTTTTATCAATGGTGGTGTTTTCGTTCATGTCTTAAAGGGCAAAGAACCAGAACATCCTGTCTATTGCTATCATATTTTAGATGCGAGGCAAAATCCGGCCCTTGCGCAACCGAGGAGTCTGGTCTTGGCTGACGAAAATAGCAGACTACAAATAACCGAAAGCTATACTACGCTTGGTGCGTCAGACAGTTTTAACAACCAGGTAATGGAAGTAGTAGTTAAAGAGAATGCATATGTAGAGTATTATAAGATTCAAAATGATACCGCAAATGCCAGCCAGGTAAACAGCACTCATATCAGACAAATTGGACGAAGCTATGTACACACGGTAACCATTACACTAAACGGAGGCATAGTACGTAACAATATGAATCTGGTGCTTGATGCCGCTGGTAATGAAACCCATCTTTATGGTTTGTACCTGTTAAAAGGCAAAAGCCATGCTGATAACCATACACTGATAGACAATTTAAAACCAAATTGCTTTAGCAATCAATTATACAAAGGAATTGCTGACGATACCTCTACGGCCGTTTTTAATGGCCGCATTATGGTTCAACCCAATGCACAAAAAACCAATGCTTACCAGAGCAACAAGAACATCCTGCTATCAGAGAATGCAACCATAAATACAAAACCGCAGCTAGAGATTTTTGCAGATGACGTTAAATGCTCACATGGTTGCACCATAGGTCAGCTAGATGAAGAAGCAATGTTTTATCTGAGGGCAAGGGGCATTMCAAAAGAAAGCGCTGAAGTGCTTTTACTACAAGCTTTTGCTGCTGATATCGTTGACCAGATCAAGCCGGAACCTTTACGTTCTTACGTATCTAAACTTATCTATGAACATTTAGCAATTCAATAACATGGCCATTTTAGATCTCAGACAGCAGTTCCCAATACTTAACCGCATGGTTAAGGGCAAACCTTTGGTGTATTTTGACAATGCTGCCACTTCTCAAAAACCGCAAGTGGTTATTGATGCGCTTACACATTATTACACGCATTACAATGCCAACATACACAGAGGGATCCATACCCTTGCAGAAGAAGCCACTATGGCTTATGAGGCTACCCGTCGTACTGCACAAGAGTTTATAGGTGCAGTATCTGAAGAAGAAATCATCTTTACAAGAGGCACTACAGAAGGGATTAACCTGGTTGCATATACCTGGGGCCGGCAAAACATAGGAACGGGCGATGAGATTATTATTTCTGGCATGGAGCACCATTCTAACATCGTTCCATGGCAAATACTTTGCGAAGAAAAAGGTGCTGTTTTAAAAGTTATTCCTGTTAACGATAATGGCGAGCTTGTAATGGATACCTACAAAGCTTTGCTTAACAGCAAAACCAAGTTGGTTTCTGTTGTTCATGTTTCAAACTCATTAGGTACAGTTAACCCGATTAAAGAGATCATTGAAGCAGCGCATCAGGTTGGTGCTAAAGTATTGATAGATGGTGCACAGTCAGCTGTACATCTTGATATCAATGTACATGAAATGGATTGCGATTTTTTCGCTTTCTCTGGTCATAAAGTATATGGGCCAACAGGTGTTGGTGTGCTTTACGGTAAGAAAGAGTTACTCGAAAGCATGCCTGTTTTTCAAGGTGGCGGCGAGATGATCAAGGAAGTTACCTTCGAAAAAACTACCTATAATGATCTGCCTTATAAATATGAAGCAGGTACACCAAACATAGCCGATACCATTGCATTAAAAGCAGCACTAGATTTTATTAAAGAAACCGGAAAAGCTACTATAAGAGCCCATGAAGAAGAATTACTTGCTTATGCTACAGCTCAATTCCAAGCCATTCCGGGTCTTAAAATTATTGGCAATGCCAAAGAAAAGGTAAGCCTGATCTCTTTTATTATTAAAGGTGTACACCCTCAGGATGTTGGCGTTTTGCTGGACAATCAAGGAATTGCAGTTAGAACAGGACATCATTGCACACAGCCGTTAATGGCACGCTTTGGCATTCCGGGCACTATAAGAGCATCCTTTGCCCTTTACAACCAAAAAGAAGAAATAGATGCACTGATTACAGGTTTGCATAAAACCATAAAAATGCTTTCATAATGAATATTAAGCCGATACATGAAATAGAAAAAGAGATAATTGAGGACTTTGCATTGTTTGATTCATGGGAAGACAAGTACGAGTACATTATTGATATGGGCAAAAAGTTGCCTGTTCTGGAGGATGAGCATAAGCTTGATGAAAACAAAATAAAGGGATGCCAGAGTACCGTGTGGCTGGTGGCCTCCTATAATGATGGCCGTGTATTTTTTAAGGCCGATAGTGATGCAATAATTGTAAAAGGTTTGATCAGTATGCTTATAAAGGTACTATCTGGCCATACCCCTACTGAAATTATTGACGCCCGATTGGATTTTATAAGAGAGATCGGCATGATGACCCATTTGGCACAGACCCGTTCTAACGGTTTACTGTCAATGATAAAACAAATGAAAAATTACGCTATCGCTTTTCAGGCGATTAACAGTCAAAAAACTGATCATAAATAAATTAAAAGGTCATGGATAAAGAAGAATTAAAGCAGAAAGTGATTGATTGTTTACAAACCATTTACGATCCTGAAATTCCTGTAAGTATTTATGAACTGGGGCTTATCTATGAAACAGAGATATTGCCTCCGCTAAACAACGTGCAGATTGTGATGACGCTTACCGCTCCCGGATGCCCTGCTGCACAATCTATCCCTTTAGAAGTAGAGCAAAAGGTAAAAGAAATTGAAGGTGTAAATGAGGTTACTGTAATTGTAACCTGGGAACCTGCCTGGAACAGAGACATGATGTCGGAAACAGCACGGCTCGAATTAGGAATGATGTAATAATAAGAACAATGAAAATTACTGCTCAGGAAGAATATGGCTTAAGGATACTACTCCACATAGCCCGACATGGTGATAAAGAAGGAGCAAGCATTCCTATGATTAGCGATGCAGAGGGACTTTCTGCTGCCTATGTGGCCAAGCTTACCCGTACGCTTCGTCTTGCGGGTTACATAAACAGTACACCAGGTAATAAGGGGGGGTATATTTTAGCTAAGCCTGCCGAAGACATAAACATTAATCAGGTGATGAAGGTGCTTGGCGGTTCTCTATACAGCAATAAGTTCTGTGAGGACTACTCCGGATCATTAAAACTATGCACCAACTCTGTAGATTGTTCTGTGCGTTCTTTATGGCAAATGATCCAGTTATCTGTTGATCAGTTATTGGATCATATTTCACTTAAAGAATTGATTAGTACAGAGCAGGAATCTAACCTTCAGATCATCAACAAAATAAATGCCCTAAGAACGGCTAAACTATAATTTAGCATCTTGCTATAGTATTTGAATAACTTTTTTTCATTTTCTCAGGAGATTTTCCCTTTTCCTTTGTTATAGTTAAAACACTAATTCAACTTATTATGAAAAAGATACTACTGTTTGCGGTTTGCTTGCTTATTTCTGGCTTATCCTACGCTCAGGATATAACCGTTAGTGAGGTTCCTCCTGCTGTATTAAACGCTTTTAACAAGTCGTTTCCAAAAGCTACAAGAGTAGAATGGGAAAGAAAAGGCGACTTATATAATGTCGAATTTGACATAGCCAGAAGAGATCATGAACTTTGGTTAACCAGTAAAGGAGGCATTGTTAAACATAAAAAAGAACTTCGTTCCTCAGAATTACCGGCAGCGGTGTTGAATACCCTTAAACAAAACTATAAAGGATTCAGAATTGATGATGTAGATCGTTATGAAGAGGGTAAAAAATTCTTTTATAAAATTGAATTGAAGAAATTACTCGAGGAACAAAAAGTTATTGTTGACCAGAATGGTAAAATATCAAACAAGATATATTAGATGACGGCAGCTTTAAAAGCATGCCGTCATCGGTAATTTATTTAAGCCCTAAAGGTTCTTCATACTAATTGCCTTTAAGCGGGCAGAAGGCTCTGTAAATACAAAATAAACATTGTATTTACCTTTAAGCACCTCAATATCAGCAATGGTATTTAAACTGCCGTTTTCTTTCGAAGATGATTGCCCGATAAGTTTTCCTTCCGGTGAATCGATGCGAATCTCAATTTTACCTGCCGACACATTGTCTGCACCAATAAATTCAATCTTCTTAATATCCGTTAAATCAACTTTATTTAGTTGCAGATAAGCACCTTTGCTCTTAGCCGTCGCAACAGACTTGTTGTCGTTAAAGCTAATCTCATTAGCGTTATCCGTATTGTTAACAAGCACAAAAGGATGGCGCAAAACAACTATATCTTCACCAAACTGCGCTGGCGCAAGTTTAGTTCCATGATCTTTATAGGCTGCTCTAAAAATAAAGCTTCCTTTGTTAGGCTGATCTGGTTGAACATTTGTAGTGTATGATCCTGTTACCGGAAGTGATTTCTGCGTAGTTTTCTTTTCACTAAAGCTCAATACATATTTAATGATCGAGTTCACTTCATTAGTAGACATAGATGAGTGCGCTGGCATCATTGCATCACCCCATACACCCGAACCGCCGTCAATAACCTTTTTAGTAAGCTTTCCTTCTGCAGTTTTATCTCCTTTATACTTTAACGCCACTTCTGTAAATGATGGACCTAAAGATTTAGTATCCACAGCGTGACAAGCATTACAATCACTTTTCTTGATTAAAGCCTTTGCTTTAGCATATTGTGCAGAAACATCGAATTGATTCTGATTTTGCGCTACAACAGTTAAGTCATACCCCTCAGACAAGTAATTGATGGCTACAGAAACCTGGGAAGCCGGTATTCTTTTATCAGCAAGGCTTCCATCCTCCTTATCTGTAACACTAACCGCATAATTGATTATACTGGCAGGGAAATAGAAACTAGAGTTCCCTTTTGTAAAGTTAAACTTAACTACAGGGGTTGCATTTCCGGCTACCAATTCAACCGATTTACTATTTTTTGCACCATGCGGATCTGTAACAGTAAGTGTAGCTTTGTAAACACCAGCTGTTGCCAGTTGTACTTCAGGGTTAGCCGTTTTAAACGTTTGTTTTAACATTCCGCCTTTGGTAATTTTCCATTCGTACTTTAATACATCACCATCACTATCAGTTGTACCTGCCGAAGATAATTTTACTTTTAAAGGCAAAGCACCGGCAGTTTTATTTGCAGTTGCCTGTACCTGAGGTTTGCGGTTACCGCCATTAAACTCAATTTTGATTAACTCAGCTTCCGGATTATCTTTAAAGTATCCGTTTCCATATTCAAGCACATATAAACTACCATCAGGGCCAAATTTCATATCAATCGGACCTCTTAAAGTAAGCTCAGGCAAGAAACGCTCCATAGATTTATACATGCCATTTTCATCAAAAGTTACCGCTAATATCCAGCCACGTACCCAGTCGGTAATTAACCATTTACCTTCATAATATGCAGGAAACAAATATTTAGCATTGGCAAAATCAGACTTGTGAAATACCGGACCACCAACTGCACTTCTGCCACCACTACCCATCACCGGAAACTCTTCACTGGCCGCATAAGGATACCAGATCATGGCTGATACCGCAGGAGGTAATTCTTTTAATCCCGTATTATTTGGGGAATTATTTATTGGTTTTTGTACATCGTACAACTCTCCCGATTTCTTAGTCGCAAAATCATAATAACGATATGCCTGGTTATTCCCTATAAAATAAGGCCAGCCATAGTTACCCGACTTTTTAGCCACATTAAATTCATCATAGGATCTTGGACCTCTAGATTCTGAAGAGTTTGAACCATCCGGACCAACTTCACCCCAGTATAACCAACCAGTATGACTATCTATAGTTAACCTCCAGGGGTTTCTATTACCCATGGTATAAATTTCAGGGCGGGTATTTGCTGTCCCCTTAGGAAACAGGTTGCCTTCTGGAATGGTATATGTACCATTTGGTTCAGGATGGATACGCAAAATTTTACCTCTTAAATCGTTAGTATTACCAGACGATTTTTGAGCATCACGCGGAGCCTCTCCCGGACGTTCGTCGATAGGTGTAAAACCATCCGAAGATCTTGAAAAGGTATTATCACCAGTACTTAAGTACAAGTTTTTATCCTTATCGAATAACATACCGCCCCCTACGTGGCAGCATTCTTCACGTTGAACCACCACGTCTAATACTTTCTTTTCAGTAGTCATGTTCAGTTTACCGCCAGCCCATGTAAATCTGGAAAGCCTGTTTACCGATACATCTTTTGGAGAATAGTAGATGTAAATCCATTTGTTTTTAGCATAATCAGGGTCAAGGATAACCCCCTGCAGCCCGTCTTCACCTTCGGAACGCTCACCTTTTTTGCTTACGTACTCCCTGCTAACAGCAAAATCTGCTATTACATCCATTTTATTAGTTGCAGGATCGTATATTTTTAATTTCCCTTTACGCTCTGCATACAAAACCTTTCCTCCATCCAGAATTTGGAATTGCATAGGTTCTTCTAATTTTTGTTGAAGCACAACTTTGGTAAACCTGTTATCGTCAGGTTTTTCCGGCGATTGCGCCTTTACTATATATGAAGAAACCAATAACAGCGACAATGCTGTTATTGGTTTCAATAATGATAATTTTATCATGTTTGGGGTTAATTACAATTTAGATACAAGGTTACGGAAGTTAACTACACTAGCAGCTACATCAGCGCTGTTGCTTTCCCAGTTGTATTCATATTCAGCTGAGATAGCTCCTTTAAAGTTTTGTCTTTTTAACTCTGCGATAACTGCAGGGATGTTAGAAACACCTTCTCCCCAATGCACGTCATGTCCGCCTTTACCTTTTTCATGAAGATCTTTCATGTGCGAGTGTAATACGTGTCCGTCAAGTTTTTTCAAGCACTCAACAGGATCTAATCCTGAACGTACCCAGTGGCCTATATCAGCGCAAGCGCCTAAGCGTTTGCTTTTCCCTTTAATCGCATTTAACACGATATCAGGATTCCAATAATGAGATGGGTTTGGGTGATTGTGAATAGCAACATTGATCTGATATTTATCGCATAGATCAGATACCAACTGCAAATCTTTCTCATTAGGTTCTGAAGTAATGGTATGAATGCCCATGGCTTTGCAGAATTCGAATAATTTAATCCATTCAGCTTCGCTGTTAGCGCCTGTTACACCAAATGCTACAACTTTTACGTTGTTTTCTTTAAGCTTTGCTAAAACAGCTTGTCTTTTCGCGTCATCCATATCAGGTCCCATTGTTCCTTCTATACCGCCACCTATTTTTTGACCTGGGAAAGCCTCTACATATCTTAAGTTACAGCTGTCGATCTTTTTAATTGCCTCAGCAAATGTGAATAATCTGAAAGTATAAGCTTGAGAACCAAGTTCCCAGCCCAATTTTACTTCCGGATTTTTAGCAGAAGCATTAGATGCTCCTGTCTTTACACTTTTACAGGCAGCAAGACAAGCCAATAAAACAACAGCAAATTGTAGTTTTAAAGCAAATCTATTTTTTAATAAATTCATGTTTGGTTAATTAAAGTTTGAAAATTATCTAGGTTACATTTGTTATTCTATCTCTCCAAAATCTTATTCTGTAAAAAGACGCCAACAATATAGTTATTCTTGAAGTTTTTCCTTTTACTAATGAATCGAAATATTTTGGTTACTAAAAATCGTCTTTTAAATAAGCCGTAAGAATGGACTTAATAAGTTAAATCATGGATAATATGATCAGACAGTCTTACTCCTCTCTATTTCAAACTCCGTATCAACACCCAAAGCACTTCTGTTTTTAGAGGCGGCAACAGCAAGTTCATCGCAGCGTTCATTTTCGGGATGGTTATTATGCCCCTTTATCCAAACGAATTTAACATGGTGTAGCTTATAAACGTTAAGAAAACGCATCCAAAGGTCTTTATTCTTTTTGCCTTTAAATCCTGTTTTAACCCAACCAAATACCCACTTCTTTTCTACAGAATCAATCACGTATTTGGAATCTGAGAATATGGTAATTTCTTGTCCTGGATTTTTTAGTGCATTTAAGCCTACTATAACTGCCAGCAATTCCATTCTGTTGTTCGTAGTTAAACGGAATCCCGCACTCAGTTCCTTATAGTGAGACCCTGAGCGTAAAATCACTCCGTATCCACCTGGCCCTGGGTTGCCGCTAGCTGCTCCATCGGTATAAAGTTCAATCATATGTTAGGCAAATCTAGCTTTTTAAGCCATAAAAGCAATTTTTAGGGTACTTTTTATATTTCCACCAGAATTTAATCCACTGAGATTTAATCGATTAAAAAAAAGATCCGATCTAACTGAAAAAAGATTTGAATAAAATATTTTAAATCGTACTTTTGTAGCGTTGAAAAACACATGGTGGTTTTAGCTCAGTTGGTTAGAGCATCGGTTTGTGGTACCGAGGGTCGTGGGTTCGAGCCCCATATTCCACCCCAAGTTTTTGAAAAGCAGTCTGAAAAGACTGCTTTTTTTGTATACAGGGTATTTTGGTATGTCAAAAAGGGACAGTTTAATAGAAGATCCTTGGTTTAGATCGCGATCATTCTCCAGCGTCTTTAATAATCTGTGTAGTTAACCAATCAGAAATCCGAAAATTAGTTTGTTGTATTTTGACAGTGTATGGTTTAACTGCTGGAATGATACCGTTAAGTTTTGCGTTAAGTATAACACCAACGGTTCCGGTGATGTTAAGTTCAAGCTTTTTAGCAAATCTCCTAGCTCCTGCATCATCTATAATGAGTAGGTCAGCATGGATTTCTGATGCAAGCGCCATCGCACTGGCCTCACCTATATCCACAGTTTCAGCATAATTATATAATAAATCACGATTCTGCACGGCTTTTACATCAACCCAATTAGGTATAGTCTTTTACCAAATTCAGCAGCTATCTCAGGAGTTGTTATTACTTGTTTGTACAAGGATTGGAGCAAATGCATACCATCTATTTTGTCCAGCGTAATGAAACAGCTGGCATCGGTAATGACAATTTTATCCTGTATGAGCATGCCTAAATGTTTCAAGATCTTCAGCTGCACTTTCGTCCAGGTAGTGCACGTCGTATTTGATTAAGATTTCAGCAAAATCCCATTTTTTCATTTGGCACATTTCAGCGGCTTGTCTTAAAGTAAGCTTACCTGCTTCATATAGCTTGGCTGCAATAAGGCGTGTTGTTTCATCATGCTCTCTCTCAAGGGCATCAGGAACTTGTATGGTCATTGTAGTCATGATATAAAGATACGTATTATTAAAATTTAAAACAAAATGGGTGCTGATGATAGAATGGATTTTGATATATTACAAAGGGTAATTATTCTACTTTTGTTTAATTTGCTATCTCAGAATTTCAACAGTGGACAATCTACTATTATACAGGTCTTTATTTAAAGGGCGCGAAGATGTTTATGCTATTCATTGGTCAAAAGGAACTAAAAGTGGTTACATGCCTGCTAAATTGTATGATCCTTATATCAGCAAGGTTTATAAAAAAAGTACAAACCCCAATAATTCAGAGACCGCAAATTATCTTCCTTTGACTGACGATCAGATTCAAAGACATCTTGAAGGTAGACAGCTAACAGGATTGTATCCACTTTTACAAGACAATACGTCTTGGTTGATAGCGGCAGATTTTGATAAAAAAAGTTGGTTGGAAGATTGTAGAAGTTTCATTACTATATGTGCAAGCTACAATATCCCTGCTTACCTGGAACGTTCGCGCAGTGGTAAAGGTGGGCATGTTTGGATATTTTTTAATCAACCATATCCGGCTTTTAAGAGCAGAATAATTGTACTTACTTTATTAGAGAGAGCAGGGATAGTCTCTACTTTTGACAAAAACTCTAGTTTTGACAGATTATTCCCCAATCAAGATAAACATTCAGGTAAAGGATTTGGAAATCTGATTGCCTTACCTTTGTATAAACCTACATTGGAACTTGGGAACAGTTGCTTCATTGAGTCAGAAACAGCTCTCCCTTATAGAAATCAATGGGAGTTTTTAAGCAGCATTCGCCGAATTTCTATCAATGACTTAGACCAAATATTTCTTTCGTTGACCAGTTCTAAAAGTTTAAACGTTATTGAACCAGGTAAGCTTGTAATTAAGTTGTCAAATACTATTGAAATCAATCGAAATGGAATAAGTACTGCCTTGGCATCTTTTCTGAAGGATGAACTTAATTTTTTCAATCCAGACTTTATCATTAAAAAGAATCTATTTAAAAAAGGAAATCTTTTAGGTAAGAATGTTGAAATGTTCCAGCTTAGCGCCGGTGATGCTAACCAGACATTATATGAGTCGGGAGAAGAATTATTAAAGGATGTATTGATTAGAGGTAATTATCGGCACAAAATACAGCTAAGATATTTATCAGACTTACATCTTGGAAATGTATTGAAAATAAGATTTGTGTTAAGTCCGTTTGCTTTTGTTTTTCTTCTAACTGGAAAAGAGCAATATCATATTGTAATGGAGACACTGGATACGGATGAGGCTACTTATATATGGCATACCTCAAAAGAAGTTTCGGAGCTCAAAAATGCGCTTCATAATGTTGATAAAGATCTTAATAAGATTCGAAATGACGGGAGATTTGCATTTTTACAATCAGTACCGATAAATTTCAGCCGCGTTTTTACATGATTATTCGGATGAACGAAATGGATTTGTGATCTGGAAAGATGATTTAGAGCAATATCTGACTTAATTAAAATATTTCGTCACTACTAGGGATGTTACAACATCCCTAGTAGTGACGAATTTCAGACGATATAAAATCATTTTCGTGGACTAAAATAGTTTAACTTTTTAGCAGCTTTCCAAGCTCGTCCATTTCATCCATTTTTCTTTATAAATCGGCTAATCGCTTCAAATCAGCAATAAAACGGGATGAAATTTGTCCCATAAATGACCCTTTATGGGACGAGGACTTTAAAACAGATTTTCGTCTTTTTTTTACTTGTAACTCTTTGTTTTTCAAATAAATAAGATCAGCCGTTTTGTTCATGGAAGTGGTTCGATACAGGGCTCCATCAAAGGTCAATTTTTCCGGATATAGCATCCCTAGTAGATATCTTTTACCCTCTATCCGATTATGCTCGCATTTGCTGACAAAGCCATCCGGATTTTCTGGATGGCTTTTTTTGTTTGATTTCTTCCAATGGCAGGGCCTAAAACATGAATTTAAAATAAATTTGTGTAACCAAGTGGTTTCTTTTATATTTGTAACCAAATGGTATCAGATTATGGAAATGAGAAGAGATGTTTTTCAGGCAATTGCAGACCCGACGCGCCGGGAAATTATTGGTTTGCTCAGTGAGCGTTCCTTAAACCTGAATGCTGTGGCCGGTCATTTTCAGGTGAGCAGGCCTGCAATTTCCAAGCACATTAGGATTCTGACCGAGTGTGGGCTGATCATGGTGTCGCAAAAAGGAAGGGAGCGTTTTTGCAGCGCGGATATGCGTAAGCTGAAGGAAGTAGACCTGTGGCTGAGCCATTATAGGAAATTCTGGAACAGGAAGCTGGATGCCCTCGGGGAATTTCTGGAAAGGGATAATGCGGAAGATTCAGTCTTAAAGAATAAAAATCAACCAAAAAAATAACAGCTATGGAAACTAAACCACTGATTGTAGAACGTGTTTACAATGCCCCTATTGAGAAAGTCTGGAAGGCGATAACCGACCGGGACCAGATGAAAGCATGGTATTTCGACTTCGAAGAATTTAAACCCGAAGTGGGTTTCAAGTTTCAGTTTACCGGCGGGGATGAAAATGTGCAATACCTGCACGAATGCGAGGTCCTGGTGGTGGATCCCCCGCATAAACTGAGCTATTCCTGGAGGTATCCGGATTATAAGGGTTATTCGGTTTTAACCTGGGAGCTGTTTGAAGAAGGCAAACACAGAACCCGGCTGAAACTCACGCATGACGGTTTGGACAGCTTCCCTCAGGATAATTCGAACTTCAGAATAGAAAGCTTTACAGGGGGCTGGAATTATTTTGTCAACGAAGGCCTGGTTTCATTTGTGGAAACAGAAGTGATCAGCAAGCAGATCACCATTTCGGCTGCGGCGGAAGCTATCTGGGATATTTTACTGCATCCTGCAGACCAGTGGGGCAAGGCTTTTGGTGAGGGCTCGTTTGTAAAGACGGACTGGCAAACTGGCTCTGAAGTGATCTGGACGGACGCCAGTGGGGACATTGGCGCCAGGGGTATGGTCAAAGCGCATCGGCCGCAGGAGTATTTACAGGTAGATATGTACRATGAACTTAACCCGGCCGCTGATGCACAGACCGGAGAATATTCGGAGGTATACCGGTTAGTAAAAGCTGAAAGCGGGGCCTATGAACTAAGAATCGAATCGGGGCCGCTGGCAAAAAAATATATCCCTCAGCATGAAAAAATGTGGGACCAGGCCTTAGAGATCATTAAGGATTTATCGGAAAAACGGTAATCCACCATCTGGCTGAACTATGTCCTGGTGGAAGAACAATATGCTCATTCGAAAACCCACTAACCTCGTTTTTGAAGCTTTCATCAATCCGGAGATCACCAAACATTTCTGGTTCACTAAAGGCAGTGGCCGGCTTAGCTCGGGTGCCAGGGTGACCTGGGAATGGGGAATGTATAATGTCTCTACCCCGGTGCAGGTGGTGGAAATTATTAAAAATGTAAAGATCGTTATTGACTGGAACGACCCTGCGACCCGGGTGGAGTTTAACTTTAAGGCGATTGACGCCGATTCGACTTATCTGGAGATTAGCCAGTATGGTCTGCATTCCAAGGGTGAAGCACTTCTGGCTGAAATTAAATGGGAGCAAAAGTGGCGGTGGTCGATGTACTGCAAATCACGGATTGGCGCTACTTTATTAATCTATTTTGAATAGCTTATAAATTCCTTTTGTAATTCTAAAATTTCTAAAAACTGTCCATTTCAAGCAAACAGTCGGACATATAAAAGGGTTTAGTTTTATCACTACTAGCGATGTTTTGGATATCCCTAGTAGTGATAAATTTCAATTTACATTCAGATCATTTTCGTGGACGGGAATTATTGGCTTTCATCCGTTTTCCAAGCTCATCAAATTCATCAATATTTCTTTGCAAATCGGCCAACCGCTTTAAATCAGCCACAAACCGAGAATTTATCGGCACCATCAGCCACCCCAGTTTTGAAAGCAGTCTGAAAAGACTGCTTTTTTTGTTTAAGGGTTCGAGTCCCTTCTTCCGCACACTATCTATGGG
>NZ_JBFTNT010000035.1:0-29374 GCF_056397585.1 Pedobacter sp. 05L430
AGAGTTCCTCATACTCGGCTTTCCAAACAGTAAAATAAGACCCTTGATAATATTTCCTAATGCTTTCAGCGGTTGCTGTTAATTCCCTTTTATATTGTTCTTCGGTAGTCGAATAAGGTATAAAACGACGATAATCTTCTAATCCAATAGGGTTTTCAAGCAATAGTTTCTCGGTTTTTTCAGGATACATTAGTGCAAATCTGGTAGCCAGCATGCCCCCCATAGAATGGCCCAGAACACTAACTCTTGTAATACCTAAACCATCCAACAACTCTTTATTCCATTTGGCCATTTGATGAAAGCTATAATGGATAAAGGCCTTTGACGACTTACCAAACCCGATCTGATCGGGTACAATAACCCTAAACCCTCTGCTTGTGAGTGCTTTTATAACATTTGTCCAGTAATATCCTCCAAAGTTTTTACCATGAAACAACACCACTGTTCTTCCGTTATTAAGTTGGGTTGGAGGAATATCCATATAAGCCATGCGAAGGTCTTGCCCCTCTGTATTAACGGCAAAATATTTTACGGGATAAGCATATTTAACATTTTCTAAGTTGATGGAAATGGTATCTGTTTTTTGAGCAAATACTGAGGCAGCTGCACAGAATAAAAGAAAGAAGGATAAGGATATTGTTTTTAACATAGGTTAGTTTTAAAATGAAACAATAATAAGGTAGTGAAAGTTCTAAACTTAAGCATTATTTATAATTTTGCTAAAATATAAACAAAGAATGAGCATTCATTATTTAGGTCAGGAAAGGTTATGCCTTGCCCAGATCACAAAAATCATCGCCGAAAAGCAAACCATCGAACTATCTGACAGTGCTATTGAAAAAATTGAAAAGTGCAGAAAGTATTTGGACGATAAATTAAATCATAATGACGCTCCGATATATGGAATAAATACGGGTTTTGGATATTTACAAAATGTAAAGATCGAGGCCGAAATGCTATCTCAATTACAGCATAACTTACTTCTATCTCACGCATGCGGAACGGGAGAAGAAGTTCCTGCAGAAATTGTAAGGCTAATGCTTTTACTGAAAATACAATCGCTTAGTTATGGACATTCTGCAATAGCATTAACTACGGTTGAAAGACTTATAGCCTTTTACAACAACGACATTCTACCTGTAATCTATACCCAGGGATCTTTAGGTGCATCTGGAGATTTAGCTCCTCTGGCACACCTTGCTTTACCACTAATAGGTGAAGGTAGTGTAATTTACAAAGGAGAAAAGATTGCAACTGCTGATCTGTACCTTACATTGGGCTGGCAGCCACTCGTTCTACAATCGAAAGAAGGGCTTGCGCTAATAAATGGCACTCAATTTATGAGTGCCTATGGAATTTACTGCATTTCTAAAGCGCAGCATCTTGCAAAGTGGGCAGATGCCATAGCAGCTACTTCTATTGATAGTTTTGATTGCAGAATAGATCCATTTGATGACCTTAGTCATCTCATAAGGCCTCATGTAGGCCAGCTTCAAACTGCTGCTAATATTAGCAAATGGCTAGAAGGGAGTGAATTGATTAAGCAAAAAGGCAAACAAACGCAAGATCCTTATTCGTTTAGGTGTGTACCCCAGGTCCACGGAGCAAGTAAAGACAGCATTAATTATATACAATCTGTTTTTGAAACGGAGATTAACTCGGTAACAGACAATCCGAATGTTTTTCCGGATGAGGACAGGATCATTTCTGCCGGTAACTTCCATGGGCAACCATTGGCATTAACGCTGGATTTTATGTGTCTTGCTTTAGCAGAATTTGGATCAATCTCCGAAAGAAGAACTTTTCAACTGATCTCCGGACAAAGAGGCTTACCTCCTTTTCTGGTTAAAAATGCAGGGTTAAATTCAGGGCTGATGATAACGCAATACACTGCGGCATCCATTGCCAGCGAGAACAAGCAACTGTGCACACCGGCATCCGTAGATAGCATCGTATCTAGTAACGGGCAAGAGGACCATGTGAGCATGGGTGCAAATGCAGCAACTAAATGCTTGAGGGTTGTAAATAATTTAGAAAGAATTCTTGCAATTGAGCTGTTAACCGCAGCGCAGGCTTTAGAATTCAGGAGACCTCTTAAAACTTCTCCTGAACTGGAGAAGTTGATTTTTGCTTTCAGGCAAGAAATTCCGGCCCATGAAAATGACAGACTACTTTCCATAGAAATACAAAAATCTGTACAGTTTTTAAATGTATATAAGGGAGTATGATAACTTAAAAATAAGAGAGGAGCAAATTTGATATTTGCCCCTCTCTTATTTTCCTCATCAATGGGTTACTTTTTTAAAGTAAACGGGATGTTCACTCCAAATGTAACATTTCGTCCCTGATTATAGATACCAAGAGTTGGGTCTTCATCACTTAACCTTCCAGGCTTAAATCGACTTAAGTGATCATAATAAGCTTTGTCCAGCAAGTTTTTACCAGCAATATAAACCGTAATATCTTGAGTTTTACTCAACTTAACGGTTGTTCCAATTGCTGCATTTAAAAGCGTGTAGCCAGATGAAGGCTGTTCAAAACTGTCAATTTTACTCTGTTTAAAGAAATTATCAATACCAACAGAAAGATAAGAATGTTCGGTGCCATTTATTTTTGGCTCGAAACGCAATTCGTTGCGTAAAGTTGCCGCAGGAATAAAGGGCAGAGATTCCTTAGTAGTACGATTGGTGGCTCTTGTAAAGGAGAATCCATTCTCTAAGTGAATAAAACTTACAGGATGTAATGTTAAGGAGGCCTCTATACCTCTTAAAAAGGCATTATCTTGAACAAAGTTGTAGACTGGGAAATTTCTGCCATCAACTTCTTTCGTTTCCCCGCTGGTATTATAATAGATATAATCATTAATATAATTTGCAAAACCACCTAAACTGGCACTTAGATACTTGTTCTCGTAATCAAAAGAGGCATCAAACTGATAACTCTGCTCTGGCTTAAGGTTTGGATTACCTACCTCATAACGAAATACTCCTTCATGTACGCCGTTAGATGATAACTCTGCAATATTTGGTGCTCTAAAAGCGCTTCCGGCATTAGCCTTAAAACTTAATGCATCATTAAATTCATGGGTATAGCCAAGGGCCCCGGTAATGTGCGAAAATTTGTTGCTAAACGCACCAAAATCTACATCATCAGTATGAAAATCTTTGCCGATCATTTTTCTATAATCGAACCTGGCACCAATGTTAAAAGTGTTTTTGTCCCATGTTTTCTTAACAAAAGCAAACCCTCCAAATGCCTGACTGTCAAAATCTGGGATTAGCTGCTCTTGTCCACCTGTATTTAAACTATGAATGAATTCGCCCGAAGCACCTACTACAGGAGCCCAGCCATTCACTTCATTAAAAGAGTATTTTAAATCATAGCTATAGGTATAACTATTTAAAAACAAAGCGGGATCTTCCTCTGCCGCCTCCAGTTCTCTTCTTAAATTGTGCTGATAGCCCAAAGTTGCTTTTAGACTGCCTTCACCTAATAAAATATTACTGTTTAAGGCAACTTTATAATGACGGACATCTTGTTTTGGAAATGCTAGCGTCCTGTCTTTATTCTGCTCATCTGTAAATGGAGCTCCATCTTCGTTCACAAGTTGCCCATCTTCATTTCTCGCCGGTTCATAGAACCCAATATTAGTGCGGAAACTCGATGCATCCAAATGCGCATAACCCCATCTTTTGTTTAACCCGATCTGTCCTTCAAAGTTAGATTCATTAAATCCTGAGTTGGGAACATATTCTGTTGGTGTTTGATAAGAATAAGCATTTTTATACGAACCCCTTGCTCTATAAACAAATCCGTTTTCGTTACCTTGAAGCATTAATKAGCTACCCGTCAAACCATTGTTGGTGGCATAATTCGTTAAAAACTCTCCTTTTATGGTCCCTTCTGGAGCCGGTAGCGCATCAAGGATATTAATAACCCCACCTAAAGCGTCAGATCCATACATTAAACTTGCCGGGCCCTTTAATACTTCAACCCTGTCTGCACTGTATTGATCAATTTCAATTCCGTGCTCATCTCCCCATTGCTGTCCTTGTTGTTTAACACCATTATTTAGTGTAACTACCCTATTGTAGCTTAAGCCACGGATAACCGGCTTTGATATTCCAGCTCCAGTTGTGATTTGAGATACGCCAGGTGTACGAGATATAGCATCTATTAAGTTGGTTGAAGGACGATACAGCAAATCAGCCTTGCTTACGGTTGCTATAGAGGTGCTATTTTTTTTGTTATCGGAACTATTTGCCGATCCTGTTATAACTACCTCCCGCCCCTCTATTACGCTTGACTTTAAGGCAAATTCCATCGACCCTACATTCTTAAAGTCGACAATTTGGGTTATTGTTTGATAACCTACATATCTAATCTGTACAAGGAAGCTTCCGCGAGCGGGTACATTTTTTAAGGTAAATTCACCCGATTCATTCGTCATAACAGAAACCCGAAGGTCTGGAATTAAAATCGATGCCCCTGGTAACGGTTGTTGGGTTTCTGCATCCACAACTTTACCTTTCAATTCTATTAATTCAGCAGCAAAACCAGTTGCAGAGAAAAACGTATATAGTAGTACAACTATTAAAAATTGTATCTTTTTCATGAATATAATTATATGATTACAAACCTCCCTGAATGTTCAAGTCGGCTTCAATTGAGTGTATAAAATCATGATGCAACGCACAAAATCCATGCAGCGTCATGACAAGTAATAAATTAAAGAAATATTAAGCTATCGGTGGGCCTCTTAACCCTAAACGGATTAAGTCAGCATAAGAATTGCTGATTGCCTCTACAGGTTTTAAACCAGATTTGCTAACCTGATATAAAGTGTAATGAGAGTGAGTGGTGATGTAGTCTTTTTCGAAATGAGCCGCACATATTAAACAAGTATCAGCATGCGTGCGCACGTGAAATTGATGTTTACAGGTCTCTCCATTTTTTGCACATTGTGTCTCCTCCTCATGATGACTATGAAGAATGCTAAATGGCGTAAGTGCAATGGAAAAGACCATTAACAAAACGATCGAGATAGCTTTATTGATATGTAAAACCTTTTCTTTCAATTTCAAAAACCAAACTTAACCAATTCTATATAATTATATACATTTGTCTGGTAACATTGCCTTTATATGACTGCTATTGTAAACTACCCAACCGCACTTTGTGATGGATTGGGCTTTAGACATCAATAATGTACAGTACAACTATACCTATCGTATCTTTCGGGCAGATTTACAGCAACCCCAAGCAAAGCAATGTTTTGAGCAGCATTAAAGTCCGCATCGATCACATCCACTTTGCAATTTTTATTTGTACACTTAAAAACCTTATTGGTTCTTTTACCAATGTATCTACAGTAATTACAGGTTTGAGAAGTGTATCCAGGTTCTACAACGACCAGCTTAACAGCATTCAAACGACATTTGTATTCCAGAAAAGAACGAAGCTGTGCAAAAGACCAACGACCAAGTTTTGTTCTAAACTTTTTATTTCTCGGTTTAGAACTAAATCGGATGTTCGTCAGGTTTTCAATAGCAATTCCTTTTCTTTGATCCTTAGCGGATTTTACAATCGATTTGGAAATGGTGTGGTTGATTATAGCAGATGTAGTTCGTTCCTTGCCACTAAGCCGTTTGCTCAACTTTTTGGAGTTGCGTGTGCCTTTGCGTTGAACAGAACTACGAACCTTTTGTCTTTTTTCTCTGTATTGATTCATCCAGTCAGCGGAGTGTTTACCGCCATCAGAGGTAACGGCTATATCGGTCAATCCAAAATCAACACCGATAAATCCCGATATATCCTGTGCAGCTGGTTCTGGAATGTCCAGGGTTTGATAAAGAAAGAATTTGCCTTTTTTATAAACCAAATCAGCTTCACCTTTGAGGTATGGAATATAATCGGGGTTGTGACAAATAAAGCGAATGTTTTGACGACCACCTATGCACCACAAAGRGACCACATGATCCTGCTTGTATGTCATGATACGCGCATCATAAGTAATGCTTCCCATTGTTTTAAAAGCGCGTTTGGTTTTCTTATCCAATTTATAAGCATGGGCAACTTTTGTAAATGCGCGTACAAGCATTTGGGAAGAAAGCCCAAATTTACCTTTGTAAGAATCGTAAAGCTGGTAATGGAGTTTGAATTTATTGAAAATACGCTTTTCCCAAGCGACCTCAGAAATCGCATTGCAAGCAAGGTTTGCTTCCCGAAAGGTTTCCAGAAGCAACTCGGTTTGTTCAGCAGTTGGAAGCAATTTTATTTTCAATACCAATTTCACAATACTAATGTACGGACTTAATTAAATAACTAAAAACAATAGCTATATTGACTAAAAACAATAGTAATATTTTAATTTTAAAATTAGGGGATAGCTGCTTTCCCCCCACCCACGCTTAGGCGATGAGTGGGTTTCCGCAGCCTTTTTATGAATTTAAATCTTGATCTCAGTAAAAAAAATACACCAATCGGCACCACATTAACCTGCAAAGGGTGGGTACAGGAAGCCGCGTTGCGAATGTTATTGAATAACCTTGATCCAGAGGTTGCAGAGCGTCCGGAAGAGCTTATTGTTTACGGTGGCAGAGGCAAAGCAGCAAGAAATAAAGAAGCCTTAGCGTTAATCATTAAAGCTTTACAAAACCTGGAAGACACGGAGACGCTGTTAATACAGTCTGGCAAACCAGTAGGAATATTACCAACGCATAAAGATGCACCAAGGATATTGATATCGAACTCCCAACTAGTACCAAAATGGGCTACCCAACAGCACTTTGATGAGCTGGAAGATAAGGGCTTGATGATGTATGGTCAAATGACAGCGGGTTCATGGATTTATATAGGCTCGCAGGGCATCGTACAAGGCACTTATGAAACCTATTCGGCATTGTCAAAAAAGCACTTTGGCAGTAACTTAAAAAACACTTTAAATGTTACGGCTGGACTTGGGGGTATGGGGGGTGCCCAACCACTCGCAATAACAATGAACATGGGTGTATGCCTGGCAGCTGAARTCGAAGAATGGCGCATTCAGAAAAGATTAGAAACTCGTTACATCGACGAAATTGAACATAACATAGATGCTGCAATTGACAGGGCATTGCAATACAAACAAGAAGGTAAAGCATTATCCATCGGTGTGGTTTGTAATGCAGTTGAATTATTACAGCGATTGATAGATAGAAGTATTACACCTGATACTTTAACTGATCAAACTTCGGCACACGACCCTTTAATTGGATACTTCCCTGAAGGATTGAGTGTTTCGGAAGCCAATGCTTTGCGTACTGCAAATCCTGATAAGTATGTAGAGCGCTCTTATGCTACAATGGCTAAGCATGTGCGGCAAATGCTGGAATTACAGAAAAGAGGAGCCATCACATTTGATTATGGCAACAATCTGCGTGGGCGCGCACTGGAAGTCGGTGTTAAAAATGCATTTGACTTCCCTGGTTTCGTTCCAGCTTATATTCGTCCACTTTTTTGTGAGGGCAAAGGTCCTTTTAGATGGGCGGCTTTAAGCGGGGATTCACAAGACATTTACGAAACAGACAAATTGATTCTCGAATTATTTCCTGAAAACGAAAGTTTAAAACAATGGATTACCATGGCCCAGGAACGAATTGCATTCCAGGGTTTACCTGCCAGAATTTGCTGGCTTGGACAGGGAGAACGCGAAAAAGCTGGCGTTGCATTTAATAAATTAGTGGCCGAAGGAAAGGTAAAAGCTCCGATTGTAATCGGTAGAGATCATTTAGATACAGGTTCTGTTGCTTCGCCAAACCGGGAAACAGAAGCAATGCTGGATGGTTCAGATGCTGTGGCAGACTGGCCCATTCTTAACGCATTAATTAATACCGCTGGTGGAGCAAGCTGGGTTTCACTTCATCACGGTGGAGGAGTTGGAATTGGATATTCCATACATGCTGGAATGGTAATAGTTGCTGATGGTACTGCCGATGCTGAAGCGCGAATTAAACGTGTGCTACATAATGATCCGGCACTGGGGGTTATAAGGCATGCTGATGCGGGATATGATATTGCAAAGGACACCTTAAGAAAACATCGTTTAGGCCTGTAAAATCCAGCTCCGTTCAACGTTTTATTACAAAACGATGATAGAATAATTCAATACCTTTAATTGGTTTTTGAAACATGCTAACTACTTATACGTTATATAAATAAAAAGGAAATGGCAACTGCTCAGCAAATTCGAAATGGTTACATCGATTACGTTTTAATGAACGATGAGAAACCTAAATCAGTTTATAGTTTTGTTAAAAAATTAAAGATATCTGAGTCCGATTTTTATGAGTTTTACGCCTCTTTTGAAAGTATAGAAAAGATTATATGGGTAGAATTAATAGTAGAAACCATTGGTACTTTACAGCAGCAGGAGGTCTGGAACGAGTACTCATCCAGAGATAAAATCCTTGCTTTTTTCTATAGCTATGTTGAAGTACTCAAAAAGCAAAGAAGCTTTGTAATTTATAGCCTTAAAACAACTAAAGATAGATTCTCGACCCCTGACGCACTTTCGGGAGTAAAACCAATATTTGAACATTTTGCTGAAGAGATCTTGAACGAAGGCCTGGAAACAGGAGAATTGGCAGAAAGAAAATTTTTCAGCAAAAGGTATAAAGACGCCCTTTGGATTCAATTTGCTTTTATAGTAAAATTCTGGGTTAGTGATGATAGTACGGGATTTGAAAAAACTGATGAGGCAATAGAAAAAGGCATAAATGTAACCTTTGACCTATTTCAAAGATCACCTATCGACAATCTGTTGGAATATGGAAAGTTCCTCTCAAGGAACGGGCATTTTAAAGAGAAGATGAGATTTTAAGATCAAATGAAAGAGCAAAGCAGTATCCCGGTAACTAAAACGCAGAGGTCAGCAAAATTTGTAAAAACAGGATTTCAGATCGGTGGCAACTACATCAAACACTATTCTAAGAAACTATTTAATCCACAACTGACTAATGATGAGTTAAATGAAGACAATGCTACAGACATTTATAAATCACTTAGTGAACTAAAAGGAAGTGCATTAAAGATTGCCCAAATGTTAAGCATGGATAAAAATATCCTGCCTAAATCTTATATTGATAAGTTTACACAATCACAATATAATGCTCCTCCACTGTCAGGGCCACTTATTGTAAGAACTTTTACCAAAAGCTTTGGGAAAACTCCAGAAAAAATCTACGACAAATTTAATCTCAGATCAACCAATGCCGCATCAATCGGCCAAGTTCATACTGCTGAATTAAAGGGGAAAAAACTTGCAGTGAAAATTCAATACCCAGGTGTTGGCGATAGCATCTCTTCTGATCTTAAAATGGTAAAGCCCTTTGCTTTTCGTTTATTAGGTATGAGCGAGAAAGAATTGAATATTTATATTAAAGAGGTTGAAGAGCGCTTATTAGAAGAAACCGACTATGAACTGGAAGTAAAACGTTCTATCGAGTTTTCTGAAGCCTGTAAAAATTTAAATAATGTTGTTTTCCCAACTTACTACCCGGAACTGTCGGGAAAGAAAATAATCTCGATGGATTGGATAGATGGTCATCATCTAAAAGAATTTTTAAAGACAAAACCTTCACAGGAATTACGAAATAAAATTGGTCAGGCCCTTTGGGACTTCTATAATTTCCAGCAACACGAATTAAGAGCAGTTCATGCTGATCCACATCCCGGAAATTTTTTGATCACTCCGGAAGAAAAACTAGGGGTTATCGATTTTGGATGCATCAAAGAAATGCCCGATGACTTCTATTATCCCTTTTTCTCACTCATATCTACTGATGTGATTAAAGATAAAGCTAAAACAATTGAAGCATTTCGAAAACTAGAAATGATTCATAAGGAAGATAATGCTGAACAGATCGAATTCTATTATCATGCTTATCGTGAAATGATTGAACTATTCGCGAGGCCATATACAAGCGAAGTATTTAATTTTGACAATCCGGATTTTTTTGCACGGCTATATTCCTATGGCGAAAAGATTTCTAAGATGGCTGAGTTTAAACAAGCAAGGGGCGTTAAGCATTTTATTTATGTAAACCGGACAAATTTTGGTCTGTATGCCATTTTACAAGAGCTTAAAGCGATTGTAAATACAACTACATACAAACCTCATTTGAAATAAGAAAGGGCATAGTCGCCACAACCACACCCATTCTAACCTAAAACTCTATTCTTGGACTTTAATAATGTAAAAAGGTTCAATGAAACTCCCAGATTATTTTAACGTCGCAGCAGTAACCATTAGGCATACTATTGCAATAATTTGTTCAAATTTCTCAAATAAACAATAAACAAATCATTCTACTTGAATATATTTGTACTACTAAATATCTCTATTTTGGCAAAAGGCTCTACAATTTACAAAAACATACTTGTTATTGAGGATAATCACGCTATCCTTGATGTGATCACCTTGATTTTACAAAGTGAAGCATATAATGTAACAGGCCTTAACAAGAGCGCAGATATGATGTTTCATATTGAGCAGCTTAAACCGGATTTACTTATTCTTGATATCATGTTGCCTGATGGAGATGGCCGCGAATTGCTAAAAACACTTAGGTCTGATGCAACTACGGATCAAATCCCTGTATTGATGATATCTGCGAGATATACAGCTCAAAATGTTGAACATGGTGAATACAAGCCAAATGGTTTTCTTGCTAAACCATTTGACATTGATGATCTTTTGGACAAAATAGAAGGTATTTTGGCCGGTAAAACTTACATCTAAACCAGATAAACGTTGCTGTTATGACTCAAAATGAAGAATTGATCCGCCACTTTTACGCTAGCTTTCAAAATAAAGACGTAAAGGCTATGCAAGATTGCTACGCCGATAGTGCTACCTTTAGCGATCCTGTATTTACTAATTTAAATGCAAAACAGGTACGTTCTATGTGGGCTATGCTTATCAAAAGCGGCAAGGATATGCGAATTGAGTTTAAAAATATTTCGGGAAATGAGATGGGGGGAAGCGCCGAATGGGACGCATATTATACTTTTTCCGCTACAGGAAACATGGTAGTTAATAGAATTAAAGCCTCCTTTCTAATAGAGAACGGGAAAATAACAAAACATACTGACCAGTTCAATTTTTACACATGGGCTAAACAAGCTCTTGGATTTACAGGGCTTTTATTAGGATGGACAACCTTTTTAAGAAATAAGATCAGCACTAAAGCAAAAAGAAATTTGGAGAACTTTATGGCTTCCTCAAAGACTAATTAACTTTTAACAGTTCAACAACAGCAGCAATAGTTAGCTTTTCTTGTTGCCCGCTTTTCATGTTTTTCAATGTTAAGACATCATTGCTCATTTCTTCACTTCCGATGAGTATTACGTAAGGAATATGTTTATCGTCAGCATAGCTCATCTGCTTTTTAAGCTTCGAAGAAGATGGATATAGTTCCGCAGCAATATTTGCCCCACGCAGTTGCTGTAAGATTGGCAGAGCATATCTTTCGGCTTCCTTATCAAAGTTACTGATCAGAACCTTTGTGCCTGCAGCTGCAGATTCAGGGAAAAGATTCAGTTCCTGTAATACATCATAAATTCTATCCGCACCAAAAGATACCCCAACCCCGGTTAAGCCCTTTAAACCAAACATACCGGTTAAATCGTCATATCTTCCTCCTCCTCCAATGCTCCCCATAGAAACCTCATTGGTTTTCACTTCAAATATGCAACCTGTATAATAATTCAATCCTCTTGCCAGCGTAATATCTAATTCAACATTCGGATTCATAGACGAGTCTGCTTTAAGCATTGAATTTACATAGTCAAACACCGCCTCTATCTCTTCAACGCCTTTAAGTCCTGTTGCTGAAACAGACAATACTGTTTTTAAACTATCCAGCTTTTGTTCGTTAGTACCTTCAAGCAAAATAACCGGCTTTAACCTATCTATATCTGCTTCAGTAAACCCACGCTCCAATAGCTCTTTAATTACGCCATCTAAACCTATTTTATCAAGTTTATCAATAGCAACAGTCATATCTATAATTAATTCAGGCTTACCTACAACTTCAGCAATTCCTGATAATATCTTGCGGTTATTGATCTTTATTGTAAAGTCCTTTAACCCAAGATTGCTTAACGCTTCCTGATAGATCAATATAAACTCAGCCTCGTTTAATAAACTATCAGATCCAACAACATCCACATCACACTGATAAAACTCTCTGTAACGTCCCTTCTGTGGTCTGTCAGCACGCCATACAGGTTGTACCTGGAACCGTTTAAAGGGGAGAGAAATATCATTCTGATGCATCACAACATAGCGTGCAAAAGGCACCGTTAAATCGTAACGTAAGGCTTTTTCGCTAATGGATGATGTAACAGCATTTGAATTTGCTTGCGAAAGCAGTTCCGGCTTTACCTTAGAAAGGAAATCACCACTGTTTAATATCTTAAATATAAGTTTATCGCCCTCATCACCATATTTACCAGTTAAGGTTGATAGATTTTCCATTGAGGGCGTTTGTATCTCTGCATAGCCATATTTTTTAAACACCATTTTAATGGTATCAAAAATATAGTTACGTTTTACCATTTCCTGTGGAGAAAAATCTCTGGTTCCTTTAGCTAAAGAGGGTTTGATATTCGACATGAGCGCAAAAGTACAAAAAGTAACAAGCATAAAAAAGCTTGCCTGTATTATACACAGGCAAGCTCAATATTTAAATCTCCTTGAAGAGAATTCTGATTAAACTAATAACCTAACAGGTTCTTCCATTAGTGCTTTAAATGTTTGCAGGAATGYAGCACCTGTAGCGCCATCAACCGTACGGTGATCACAACTTAAGGTAACCTTCATTATATTTCCTGGAACAACAGCACCATTTTTAACAACCGGTACTTGTGAGATTCCGCCTATAGCAAGAATACAAGAATCAGGAGTATTGATGATAGCAGTAAATTCATCTATACCAAACATACCTAAGTTTGAAACAGTGAAAGTTGAACCTTCCCAATCAGCAGGCTGTAATTTTTTAGCTTTTGCACGTTGTGCGAAATCCTTAACCTCAGCAGAAATACGGGATAATGATTTTCCATCAGCAAAACGTACTACAGGAACCAATAATCCATCTTCAACAGCTATAGCTACACCTATGTTTACATGCTCGTTGTAACGAATTGCATCTCCTCTCCAAGAAGAGTTTACATTTGGATGTTGTTTTAAAGCCACAGCTACTGCTTTTAGAACTAAATCATTGAATGATAGTTTAACAGGCGAGAATTCATTCATCTTAGTGCGTGCGGCAATGGCAGCGTCCATATCGATAACCATGGTAAGGTAGAAATGCGGCGCAGTGAATAAGCTTTCGCTTAAACGCTTAGCAATTACCTTACGCATTTGAGAAACAGGTTTCTCAGTGAATTTCTCTTCGCCTAAATACTGTGCAAGTACCGGTGCAGATTTTTCTGCAGGGGCACCTGATTCAGCTGCTTTGGCAGCAGGCTTAAAGTTTTCAATATCTTTTTTAATAATACGTCCACCATCTGCACTACCAGCAACCTGACTAAGGTCAATTCCTTTTTCCTGGGCAATCTTTTTAGCTAACGGAGATGCTTTTACGCGATCAGTGCTTCCTGAAGCAAGAGGAGCTTCTTCTTTCTGAGACACTGGTGAAGATTTCTCTTCAACTGGAGCATCAGATTTTTTATCAGCAGCAGGTTTTGCCGGAGCGTCGCCCTGGCTAAGTATTCCACTAATGTCAGTTCCTTCCGGACCTACAATGGCAATAATCCCATTAACTTTAGCTGCCTGCCCTTTTTCAACACCAATGTGTAATAAAGTTCCTTCAGCATAACCCATTACCTCCATAGTAGCCTTATCGGTTTCTACGTCAGCAAGGATGTCATCATTTTTAACTTTATCACCTACTTTTTTATGCCATTCAGCAATTACGCCTTCAGTCATAGTATCACTTAATAAAGGCATACGAACAACCGTAACACCTTGTTTCTCTAAATCTGCATCAGTTATTGCCGGAGCTGAGGCAGATTCCTTTTTCTCTTCAACAGGTTTCTCCGATGATGATTTATCTGCAGCAGGTTCTTCTTTAGCAGCAGGTGTTGCACCGCCTTCCGCGTCAAGGGCAGCTTTGTAATCTTCACCCTCTTTACCAACTACAGCAATAATAGCATCAACAGGAACAGCTTTACCTTCTTCTACACCAATGTACAATACGGTACCATCCCAATATGATTCTAAATCCATGGTTGCCTTATCGGTTTCCACTTCGGCCATAACATCGCCGCTTTTAACTTTATCGCCAACTTTTTTATGCCACTTAGCCATAACACCTTCTGTCATGGTATCGCTCATTTTGGGCATTCTAACTATTTCAGCCATTCTATATATCTATTGAAATGCGTTCTAAATTAATCTTGTACGTATGGGTAGTCTTGTTGCACATAAACATCAGTATATAATTCCGATGCTTCAGGCCAAGGAGACTCTTCAGCAAATTTCACAGATTCATCAACAATCTGTTTTACTTTATTTTCAATTTCTTCGATCCATGCCTGATCAGCATATTTCTCTTTAAGAATCACTTCTCTTACTGTTTCAATAGGATCTTTAGCTTTGTACTCTTCTAATTCGTCTTTTGTACGATATTTAGCAGGGTCAGACATAGAATGTCCGCGGTAACGGTAAGTTCTCATCTCTAAGAAAGTTGGGCCTTCACCATTTCTTGCACGTTGAGCAGCTTCATCCATTGCGTTGTGAACTGCAACAGGGTCCATTCCATCTACCGGGGCACATGGCATATCGAAACCTAGTCCTATTTTATAAATATCAACCATGTTTGTAGTACGCTCCACAGAAGTTCCCATTGCATAACCATTGTTTTCGCAAACAAATATTACAGGTAATTTCCAAAGCATCGCCATATTGAAAGCCTCATTTAAAGCTCCCTGACGAACGGCTCCATCACCCATGTAGCAAACATTTACATTTTTAGTGCCTTTATATTTTTCAGCAAACGCAATACCTGCTCCAAGAGGGATTTGTCCACCTACAATACCATGGCCACCATAAAAATTAAATTCCTTACTAAACATGTGCATAGAACCACCTTTGCCTTTTGAGCAACCTGTAGCTTTACCATACATCTCGGCCATAATGCTATTTKCACTTACGCCTTTTGCCAAAGCATGAGCATGATCACGGTAAGCAGTTATCATGGAATCTTCCGGCTGTAATGCAGAAATAGCTCCTGCAACAACGGCCTCCTGGCCAATATATAAATGACAAAATCCACGGATTTTCTGTTGTCCGTATAGTTGTCCAGTTTTTTCTTCGAACTTGCGCATCAGCAACATCGACTCAAACCACTTCAGATAGGTATCTTTATTAATTYCTACTGCACTCATTGTTGGGTGTTGATTTTTATTTACGAGAGCAAATCTACTTCTTTATTGCAACATATCGAAGAAAATGATGTAAAATGCACACTAAGGTTACAAAAAATGTTAATAACTTTTAATATTAGGTCTATGACATTTGGATAACATTTGTAAAATACATATGTTTGCCATCCAAACAATAAGCCCTAGTGGTGTACGTTTAAGTGTAAGTGCCTTTTACCCAAACTTAACAGTATAACATGATAAAAAAGTTTTTGTTGTCTTCCCTGATTGTATTGTGCAGCCTCTCGGCCCTCAACGCACAAACAAAAACAAAAGAAACTAATAAATTAGAGGATCCCGATAATTTAGCTTCGCAGTATTTTTCGCAGGTGATGGGTGTTGCTGTTGATGCAACTTCTAATATTAAACTCTACAAATTCATTTACGAATGGATTGGCACCCCTTACAGATTTGGGGGAAACACGAGTAAAGGGATTGATTGTTCCGCTTTTACAAAAGCTATTTACGATAAAGTTTTCAACACTACTATATTAAGAAATTCAAGAGACATTTTCAGCATGGTTGACCCATTGCCAAAAGATGAACTAAAAGAAGGTGATCTTGTATTTTTTAAAATAAAAAGCAGAACCATTACGCATATCGGTATCTATTTGGGAGATAATCGTTTTGCCCATGCTTCATCAACGCGTGGTGTTGTAATCAGTAATTTAAATGAACCTTATTACTCTAGATATTTTTATAAAGGCGGAAGAATAATTGATGCCGTAAAGAATGATCTGATTGAAGAATAAATCCTATTTGAATAGAAACGCATTTAAGTCTTCCTAATATTTTAGGAAGACTTTTTTTATAAAATAATAATGAGACTTCTAAGCATAAGCCTTTTAAATATCGTAATCAGTTTAATCCTGTCAAGTTGCACTACCACGGCTTCAACTACTGACCTTTCACAGATTCAGGATATCATACAAAAGGATACTACAGCTTTAAAAAAAGATACCATTTCTATAATTGGCGTTGGCGATATTATGCTTGGATCAGCCTATCCTGATAAATCAAATTTACCAAAGGGCGATGCTATAAAGAGCTTTAAAAATGTAGATACCTTTTTAAAAGGAGATATCGTTTTCGGGAATCTTGAAGGATGTTTCCTGAACAGTGGGAAATCTACAAAATGCAAGGATACGACCGGAAATAGTTGTTTTGCTTTTAGAATGCCCGAAAGATATGCGGTAATTATAAAAAATGCTGGTTTCAATTTACTAAGTGTTGCAAATAATCATGTCGGTGATTTTGGCTTTAAGGGCAGGAAGAGAACAACCACAATTCTTGATTCACTAAATATAAATTACGCAGGCCTGCAGTCGCACCCTTCAGTAATTTTTGAAAAAGATAGTATCAAATATGCTTTCTGCGCATTTGCCCCTAATGAAAACACCGTTTCTATTAATAATCTTGACAGTGCAAAATCACTCGTTTCAAGATTAAAAGCACAAGTTGACATTGTTATTGTCTCCTTTCATGGTGGTGGCGAAGGAGCTAAATTTGAACACGTTCTCAGAGCCGATGAAATATTTTATGAAGAGAACAGAGGTAACGTATATGCGTTTGCACATGGTGTAATAGATGCGGGAGCAGATGTAGTTCTTGGTCATGGTCCGCATGTTACCAGGGCAGTAGAAGTGTATAAAAACAAGTTCATTGCATATAGCCTTGGTAACTTCTGTACTTATGGAATGTTTAGTCTTAAAGGGCCTAACGGATTTGCTCCATTATTACAGCTTAAGATCAAGTCGAACGGCGATTTTATTCTCGCAGACATCATTTCAGTAAAACAAGATAAAATCCACAATTTAACTATAGACAACAATTACACTGCCTTTAAAAAGATCCAGTGGTTAACCAATACTGACTTCCCCGAGCATCAGTTAACTTTCTCTGCAAATGGACGCATTGAATTAAAAAAGAACTAAGCTTCGTCCTTTGTATTCTTTATTAAGCCTATACCAGACACAAAGAAAATAATACCAATAATGGCAACTACAATCAATTCTCTTGTCTGAATGCTATGTTGAACATATCCGTACCCAGCATAAATAAGCGCTATTATTCCCAAAACAGTTAAGATAGTTCCAAAAGTTCGTTTAACATTCATAAGGTAAATTTTAGTTACATTAGTTACTAATACAATATCTGTGCCCGATTGTTCGTACCTTGACTTATTCATTATTCTAATTAATTATAACGCTATGGAATACACTTTTTACATTATCCTTTTTATCGCAGCTGTGATATTAATCAGTTCATTTGTAACGGTTAAACAAGGCACAATTGCAGTAGTAACTATTTTCGGAAAATACAGAAGATTATTAAGCCCGGGACTAAGCTTAAAAATACCCCTTATTGAGAATATTCACTCCAGAATTTCAATACAAAACAGATCTGTGGAGCTTTCTTTCCAGGCAGTAACACAAGATCAGGCCAATGTATACTTTAAGGCCATGTTGCTATACTCTGTAATTAATCATGACGAGGAGACGATTAAAAACGTTGCCTTCAAATTTGTAGATTCTACAAACTTAATGCAAGCCCTAATTCGTACTATAGAGGGCTCCATAAGGGCATATGTTGCCACCCAAAAACAAGCAAATGTGCTTGCACAGAGAAACGAAATTGTTGACCATGTTAAGCATCAGATAGATCAGGTACTAGAAAGCTGGGGCTATCACTTACAGGATCTGCAACTTAACGACATTACATTCGATGAAGAAATTATGCGCTCTATGAGTCGCGTTGTGGCCWCAAACAATCTAAAAGCTGCTGCCGAAAACGAAGGCCAGGCTTTATTAATTACAAAAACCAAGGGTGCTGAGGCAGACGGTAATGCTATTAAAATTGCTGCTGCTGCAGAACGTGAGGCTGCCCAGCTTAGAGGTCAGGGTATTGCGCTGTTTCGTGCAGAAGTTGCACATGGTATGACCAAAGCCGCACAAGAAATGGAAGAGGCTAATCTTGATATATCAGTTATTCTTTTTACTATGTGGACAGAATCTATTAAACAATTTGCCGAGAACAGTGAAGGCAATGTTATTTTCCTTGATGGATCTACTGAAGGTATGAATCGAACAATGAAAGAAATGATGGYCATGCAGATGCAAAAGACCTCTGACAATAAGAAATAAATATAGGAAGATGGTCTAAAAAAAGAGCCTTGAAAATCAAGGCTCTTTTTCGTAAAACTACAAATAATCCTTTATTGGAATTCTTTTACAGTTTTAACAACACTCTTATCTTTAGGATTTGCTGACTTCATAAAATCAAGCATTACTTTTAAACTCTCTTCTTCAACAAAATCAAAGCTTTCTTCCTTAGCAATTTTGGCGCCTTTCTTTATTGGAGCAAGTCCTCTTTCTGCCCTCAACAGATTTGTTTTCTCTAGCGATTTAGCTTCAAGACTGTCGCGCTCTGCTTTAAGTTTGCTTTCATTTAAAGTTATCGAAACCTCTTTTTCTCTGTTCTTCATGTCAGCTATATCCTGGTTAAGTATCTTGTAATCTAAAGACTTAGCCATTCTTTCCTGATGAAGTTTGATCAATTCTGGTTTAATAGGATTAAGATCTGCAACTGCCATAAAATTAGATTTCTTCACTTCATCCCAAGGTAATGCTGATTTCTCAGTGTCTTCTCCAATTTTATCCATTGGATATACAGAAGGGAACACTATATCAGGCATTACACCCTTATGCTGTGTACTGCTACCCGTTACACGATAGAATTTAGCCATTGTTAAATTGATCTGACCGAGTTGAGGTGGAGCAACTCCATCTTTACCCGCAGCTCCGCCTGCTACATTTTTACCTACTAAAGCAGCAAGTCTTTGCAGGATCGACGGATTTACAAGCTGATTCATGTCAATCGAAGATTGTACGGTTCCCTTACCGTAAGTCTGAGTTCCCATGATAATTCCACGTCCATAATCTTGAATTGCACCCGCAAAAATCTCCGAAGCAGAGGCACTCAATCTATCAACCATTACACCAAAAGGTCCTTCCCAAATTGCACCTGCATTTGTATCCTCATTAACTTCAATCCCCCCTTTAAGATCTTTAACCTGCACAACAGGCCCTTTATCAATAAATAAGCCCGTAAGATCAATAGCTTCTACCAGAGAGCCTCCACCGTTGGCTCTTAGATCCATAACTATTGCATCAACCTTATCACGATTTTTAAGGGTATCAATTAATAATCTTACATCACGGGTTGTACTTTTATAGTTAGGATCTCCGGCTCTAGCAGCTTTGAAATCCGCATAAAATGCCGGAACCGTAATGATACCAATCTTATATGGCTGCCCGTTAGATTGTATTGTTTTAACTTTTTTCTTAGCAGATTGTTCTTCCATAACAATCTTTTCCCTCAGCAACTCAACAATCACCGGTTTCGAAGAAAGATCCATTCCTACAGGAATTATTTTCAATCTAACTTTAGTTCCTTTAGGACCCTTAATTTTTGCTACAGAGTTTTCTATTCTCCATCCAATGATATCTTCAAATTCAGCATTTCCTTGTGCTACACCAACGATTCTATCTCCTGCACTTAGCAGTTTGCTTTTAAAAGCCGGGCCTCCAGGAATGATCTCTGAAATTTTAAGCACCTCATTCTCCAATTGCAATCGTGCTCCTATACCTTCAAATGAGCGAGCCATGTCTTCATTAAAGGCCTGTGCATTGGCCGGATTAAAGTAATTAGTATGCGGATCTATTGTCTCTGTAAAGGCATCCATAATGGTCTGGAATATATCCTGATTATTAACTTTAGATGCCTGCGACTTTAAATTCTGATACCTCTTGGTTAAGGTTTCAACATTTTTAGCTTCGGTTGTGCCTGCAATTCTTAGGTTAACAAGCTCATATTTTACTTTCTTTTTCCAGATATCGTTCAAAGCTGTTGAAGACGTTGCCCACGGCATTTTTTCACGATCAAAAGTATAGGTATCATTTTGATTGAAATCATACTTAGCTTTTATCTGATTTAAAGAATATGCCAGCCATTCGTTATATCTTTTCAGATAAACATTAAATATATAAAAAGGGGCATTTAGATTTCCACTCCTAAAATCATCATCTAAAGAAAACCTAAATTTTTCAAACTCTTTTATGTCTGATGATAAGAAGTAATACTTATAAGGATCRAGATCCTTTATATATTTATCCAAAATCAAAGAAGATATTGAATCATTAACTTTTATTTTTTTGTAATTCCAGTTTTCAATAAGCGTAACTATTTCTTTGCATACCAGTGCTTGTTTTTCATCGGGCACAATATTACTTACACCCTGAACCATTTGCTGAGGTTGCGGTGATGCATGACATGCGAGTACAGCTGCGGTAAAGGTTACCAATAATATTCTTTTCAACATCTCTTTTACTAATTTAAAATCCATTTTATAATTACACACTAATATGATACCAATTTCATAAATAAACAGAAAAGAGACAGTAATAATACTGTCTCTTTTCTGTAAACTTACGAAAGTTATGGAAATACTATTAAAAAAACTAAACTAAAAACACCTTCAAATACAGAAGATTACAATTATGTATTTTTATTTCTTTTTTGATGATTTCTTTACCGTTTTAGTGGCTGCTAGTGCAGGGAGCATAGATCGTGCCTCTTTAATCTGATTTTTGAATTCATTGGTATTTGCAGCTTTTGCTAAAAGCTCAGCTCTATTAATATCTTTAGTTGCTAAAGTGTATTCTTTTTTTCTGATTTTTACATTCGCGGCGCCCAACACAGACTCTATATAAGCGGAACTATTACCTATTTGCTTTGCCAATATCCCTTGCTGGGTATAAAACCATAAAGACTGAGTAGGCTTATTCAATGCCAGATAAATTCTACCCAACTGGCTATAAGACTCCATTTGACCATTTCGGCTCCCGATTTTTGAGTAATTTTTTAAGGCAACATTTAAAACCACTTGTTCTGCTTCACTAAAATGAGCCAACTGATAATGAACGTTACTTAATCTCATCAAAGCCTCACCATAACGGGCAAATTGTTTAGCACTATTATATTCAAAAGCCGCTTTCCCAAATAAGGTTACTGCTTCGTTAAGTTCTCCATTTCGTTCATTTTTCTCAGCTTCAGCAAAATATGTATCTCCTTCGTTCTCATCCAGATTGGATACCACAATATTTATAGCTCCACTTCCCTGAGGGGGCTGCTGAGGCAGAAAATGACTGGTTTGGGTCATCGCTTGATTTGATATAATCAGAAAAATGATTGCTAACCAACTCTTGTTCATATGGTAAAGATATAACAAAAGTAATAAACAACACTATATCATCTTTATCAACCCTAGACAATCCCACCCATTAGGGGGTCTGTTTTAGCTTCAATACCGCTTTCTACTCTTCCCGCAAACCGCTCTTCAAAAACATCGTTTCCTTGTAGTTTTACACTGATATCGTACCAATGGTAAGATTTTGAAAGGTCCAGAACAATGCTCGTCTTACTGCCAGCMGCAACTAATTTAGTTTGGCGACCTTTGCCATAACTATTGTCTATTATAATCAATGTCTGAGCTGTCGCTCCATTATTAACAATATCAAGTTTAATATTGCCAGTCAACTTAGCCGGATTAAGTCGATTATGCTCATAATTAGCATGTAACCTTACTTGCGGATTATTCTTGTTTCCAATAAACTCTCTATAAAACCCATTAGGCCCATGAATGCGGAGATGATAGACACCACTTTCAAATGCATTAACAGGCCAGCTATAATTTAAATGATCTCCAGCAGAGACAGCGAATGACCAATTTCTGGAGATTTCATCTTTACTTATTTCGTCGTTGTACTTGACAGGGACACTTACAGTAAATGGAGATCCAAGTGCTTTTTTATCGAAAACCCTATTCCCAGACATGAAATTGATCTCAAAACCTGTCTTGTCCTCACTTAGCCCTCCGTCAACATATAGTTCATAAGGCAAGGCGCAAGATGAGCGTATTCCTTTTTCCTGAATCAACATTCCTGCCTTTTGGCCTTCAATTTTCCTGATCTCCGCATCCGAAAGTTTTTTGAATCCTATGGGATTACCTTTAAATTTAGCATTATATATGGTTTCAACATTTTTATTCCTGTCAAGAAAAGCGATCTTTTCTAATTTATCGCCATTATAAGGAGTAAAAGCAGAGGTAAGATCCCCACAAATTGTCCGACGCCATTCGCTAATATTATCAAGCTTTATATTCTTTTTGAATTTCTTATTTACAAATCCTTCCAAAAATTGTAAGGTTGAAGTATGGTCAAAAACCTGTGAACACACCTTACCTCCTCTAGTCCAGGGAGATGCAATAACCATCGGCACCCTAAAACCTAAACCTATAGGAGCTTCGCGCGCCTGACTTTTAGGAATTCCCTGTTTTAACTCGTTTTCCAAACGTACATGTTCTATCTCAGTTTCTATACCTACAGAACATTTTCCGGTTCCTGGTAATTTAGCATCTGAAATCGAAAAAGGGGGAACATGGTCAAAATAACCATCGTTTTCGTCATATGTAACAATGAATATTGTTTTCTTCCAAACTTCAGGATTCTTAGTTAGAATATCCAAAATCTCTGACACATACCATGCCCCATACCATGGAGCACTTGGATGATCCGAAAAGTTTTGGGGTCCTGCAAGCCATGACACAACCGGCAGTTTTCCAGTATTTACATCTTGCCTGAATTGATGAAGCAAATCTCCTTTTGGCACAGTCACCTTTCGTTGTTCGCTTTGATCATTATAGGTTAAAGCGGTAATAGATCGAAAATCAGGATCTCCGGAATTGATTACAAAAGCTCTTTTGTAAAGGTTCTTTTCTTTCTCCGATAGCTTTTCATAACTTTCCTTGTTCCACTTCGAAAGTTCACTACGAGCATTATCCAACACTTCCTGCTTTTTTCGAACGCTTTCAAGAGCCTTTTTCCCATCCTCTTCACTAGATGGAGTTCTTTCCTGCAATTTATTAATCTCTCCGGGAAGCTCTTCCGCTTGCTTCTGTAGATTTTGTATATACCGCTCGGAGAATTTAACATTATAAGCTTTAAAGAATTCCAAAAGATTACACCCGAAGTTTGACAACCAGGACCTTTCTTCACCGATAAATCCACCTCCACAGCTTAAATCATTTTGATAAAATTTCCAGGGGATATTATTCTCTTCCAACAGTTCCGGAAAAGTACTCCATGGCATATTCCCATAACCAAAATCTGTATTTCTGATGTTGGCTTTAGGAATGTCATTCTCATCATGAGTAATTTTGCCCGTCCAAAAAAATGAACGATTAGGTGTAGTACTGGTCATTGCAGAGCAAAAGTTCTGGTCACATACCGTAAAAGCGTCGGCCATGCTATAATTAAATGGTAAGTCCTCACGGGTATAATAGCCTAATGTTAAAGGCATATCCGCATATGCTTTATTCCCCGATCGTTTTGCTGGGAGCCATTTATCATATTTCCCAAAATTATTAGCATCTACTTGGCTAGCTMTCGAATGAGGGAGATCTCCCATCCATGTAACTTTTGTATCTTTTATATTTAATCGAAATGGCGAGTAGGTACTACCAGTTGCATCCGTTTGCAACCATACAGGTTTTTTATCCGGCAGGTAAACAGCGCGTGGATCATTAAACCCTCTTACTCCCTGCAAGGTTCCAAAACAGTGATCAAAGGAGCGGTTCTCCTGCATTAGTATAACCACATGTTCGGCATCAAGATAGGTACTACCTATTTCCGGATTTATAGCAAAAGCCCTTTGTATTGCAGAAGGCATCATGGTTGCGATGGCCGTACTGCCTGATAATAACGCTACCTTTTTTAAAAAGTCTCTGCGTGAGTCAATTTCGTTCATAATTAAGTTTTCGTGCGACAACGTCACAGGTCAAATATCTTTCACGAAATTAAAATTAATGTTAGCGCGTAGTTAATCTATAAGAAAAACAGTATTATAACTGTTACGTTATCACAACCAGCGATGTGTTATTAGGGAAATACCTGCAACCTGTCATCAAAAGCAGCCCAAACCATATAAGGATGAGAGTCTAAGTGATAAATTTCTCCTTTTGATGAAATCCCTATTACACCTGCAAAACCATCAATAAGTTTCAACTCTGCAAAAGATTTATCACAAGCATCTTTCAGACTAAACCCATCCGTTACACGAGTAACTATTTTTGCTGCCATAGCAACGTTAACAATATCCTCTCCCACACCCGTACAAGAAATACCAGCAAACTGATTTGCAAAATTTCCCGCTACAGTGGCAGAGTCACTTACTCTGCATGGGATTTCAAAGCCCTTTCCCCCTGTCGAAGTTGCCGCAGCAATATTGCCATCAGCGTCCAATGCCACACAACCTACAGTTCCTTTCCTTTCCTGCTGGTTCAATTTTGCCTCGTACTCTTGTTGTCTTTGGGGGGTAATAGGATCAAAATAGTCAAAGCCGTTTTTGGCGGCAAAAGCACATGCTCCTTCACCACTTAATACCCTGTCTTCATACTTGAGTAATTTCTCAGAAACCTGAATAGGATTTTTTATGTCCTCAATATTGATAACCCCACTAAATTTTTGAGTTTTACCATCCATTAAAGATGCACTTAAACGCACCTTGCCGTCACTTTGTATCTGGGATCCCAAACCTGCATTAAACAATTGGTCATCTTCAAGCAAACTAACGGCATAAACTACCGTTTCTAATGCCGTATGTGTTTTCAAATAATTATGGGCTTGGCTAACTATAGAAGCCAAGGCTTGTTGCTTTGACTTTTTTGTTTCCTGATTGGTACCAGATTCGCTAAAAAAACCGCCATGTATAATTACTTTCATCCTAATCTGTTGAAACAACCTTTGGGTGATGAATGGTCAACTTATGCTCAGTAAGGTTATAGGTATCTCCATCACACATCACATGTACAATCATATTTTTAATAGAAACCGGCTGCCCCATCTCAACATCTGTTAAATTGGTATCGGCCATATCTCTGCCATCAACCAAAATGACCATTCCACTGCCTATAGCTTCCATCTTATTTCCTTCCGAAATATACAATCCTGTATCTTCACCTAACCCTATACCCAGAATCCCCGGATTACTTGCTGTAGCATATAACAGACGACCGATTCTACCTCTTTGGACAAAATGTGTATCTACAATTACACCATCGATAAACCCTAGTCCGCCGGTAATTTTCACCTCTCCTTTCAAAAGTGCATCCTTGGAACTTCCCTGATAGATCATATTTTTTGAAGATGCTGCAGCTCCTGCTGATGTCCCCGCAATTACTACAGGTTCATTCTGATACTTATCTAATAAGATCTGATGAATCGATGTCCCTCCAAATATGGATGACAAGCGAAGCTGATCTCCTCCTGTAAATATAATTACATCAGCCGCCTTAACCCTCTCGCAATTCTCATTTGAATTAGCTTGTTCCCGACTACTAATATTTAATACACCAACGTCATGTACATCAAGCTGTGCAAATGCCTTTATATATTCTTCTCCGACTTTCTCTGGAATAAGGGAGGCTGTGGTAATGATTTCAAATCTGGATTTACTATCTCTTACAGATTCAACAGTGATTTTCTTTAAAATACCCCTTTCAAAAAAGTTCATATTTTGGGGCAACCCGAACTGAGTTTCGGTAAAACTTCCGGTATTTATTGCACCCCCTATAATAATTAATTTACCCTTCGGAGTCATTTTAAATATTTATATTTCCAATAGGGCCAAACTTAGATAAAATTGATTTGTAATGCAATTTTAACCCAATTAACAATTTCATTATTTAAACTTTACTTCCAAATTATTTATATAAAATATATTCACAACAAATTGGATTAACAACTGCATAATTCTCAGAAAATTTTTATACTTTAATCTCTCCATTTAAAGCATAAAGTAATCCGGGTAAAAGTTCGAAATACTTTTAAAAATATGCTGTAAAAAAGCCAAGGGCATTTTCTTCAAAGAGAGCAACAGTAAACAACAAACTTATTTAAGCTTAGCGTGTTATAGAACTAACGCTAGGTGGATTTAATCATTAAAGAACAAATTTATACCAATGAAAATATTAGGCATACAGGTGCTTCGTGGACCAAACATTTGGTCGATAAACAGAAAAAAGTTGATTCAGATGAGGCTGGATCTTGGGGAAATGGAGCAGAGGCCTACCAATCTTATCGATGGTTTTAGAGAACGTATTGAAAAATTGATCCCAACCTTGCAAACTCATCGATGCTCCAAGGGCGAACCAGGTGGTTTTTTAGCAAGGATTGAGGAAGGCACCTGGATGGGTCATGTAATTGAACATATTGCATTAGAAATTCAAACCCTGGCAGGTATGGACACTGGATTCGGAAGGACCCGACAAACCAAAACGGAAGGCATTTATAATGTCGTATTTAGTTACATTGAAGAAAAGGCAGGAATTTATGCTGCCGAAGCCTCTGTTCAAATTGCTGAAGCATTAATAAACAACCATGAATACGATCTGGAAACAGATATACAACGCATGCGTGAGCTTAGAGAAATGGAAAGACTGGGCCCAAGTACAGGTTCTATTGTAGCTGAAGCAATCTCAAGAGATATCCCGTGGATAAGGTTAAATAAAAGTTCCCTGGTCCAGTTGGGATATGGTAAAAATCAGGTTCGCTTTCGCGCTACCATGACGGAAAAAACCAACAGCATAGCGGTTGATATTGCCGGCAATAAAGATGAAACTAAGAGACTGTTACAGGATTCTGCTATTCCAGTTGCTAAAGGAGTGACCATATCAGACATCGAGGACCTTCCCGATGCTATAAAAAAGGTAGGCTTCCCACTGGTATTTAAACCACTGGATGGAAATCATGGCAGAGGTGCCACTATAAATGTCAAAACTGTTAAGGCGGCCACTGAAGCTTTTGAATATGCTAAGAATTATTCAAGAAGAATAATCATTGAACGGTTTATTACCGGATACGATTTCAGGGTACTGGTAATTGATCATAAAATGGTTGCAGCTGCTCTGCGAGTTCCGGCACATATCACCGGCAACGGACAAGATACTGTTCAGCAATTGATAGACAAAGAAAATGAAGACCCACGAAGAGGTTATGGCCATGAAAACGTCCTAACTGAAATTACGGTCGACAGGGATACCTTAGACTTACTGGCAAAAAAGGATTACACATTAGATTCTATACCTCCACAGGGTGAAACAGTTTATCTAAAATCAACGGCAAACTTAAGTACAGGTGGTACGTCAATTGATGTTACAGATCTTGTTCATCCGCAAAACGTTTTTATTAGTGAGCGCATTTCAAGAATAATTGGCTTAGATATTTGTGGTATAGACATCATGGCCGAAAACTTAACCCAGCCACTTCCAGAAAACGGAGGGGTTGTTTTAGAAGTAAATGCAGCTCCTGGTTTCAGAATGCACCTTGCGCCTAGTGAGGGCTTACCAAGAAACGTAGCCGCCCCTGTTATTGACATGCTATATCCGCCAGGCAAGGACGCAAGGATTCCAATTATTGCGGTTACAGGAACCAATGGAAAAACTACCACTACAAGATTAATCGCTCATATTGTTAAAAGCAATGGAACCAGGGTTGGCTTTACAACATCAGATGGGATTTACGTGCAAAATACAAAACTCATGAAAGGCGATACAACTGGTCCAGTTAGTGCAGAGTTTATTTTAAGAGACCCTACTGTAGAATTTGCGGTATTAGAAACTGCCCGTGGAGGTATTTTGAGAGCCGGGCTAGGATTTAACAAGTGTGACATCGGTGTTGTTACCAATATTCAGGAGGATCACCTTGGAATATCCGACATCCATACACTAGATGATCTTTGCAGGGTAAAAGAAGTAGTAATCGGTGCAGTAAAACGAACCGGATGGAGCGTACTTAATGCAGATAACAAATATTGTATAAAAATCGCGAACAATGCAGATAGCAATGTCGCTTATTTTAGCATGGACGAGAAAAATCCCGTTATTAAAGAACATTGTAAAAAAGGTGGTATTGCCGCTATTTATGAGAACGGGTACATCACTATCAAGAAGGGCGACTGGAAAATAAGGGTAGAGAAGGTTACCCACATCCCATTGACTTTTGGTGGCAGCGTTGATTTTATGATCCAGAATGTCCTCGCAGCTACCCTTGCTACATTTTTATGGGGATATAAAATCGAAGATATCAGAATGTCGTTAGAAACATTTATACCTTCGGMAGCTCAAACACCGGGCAGAATGAATACCTTTAAATTTAAGGAGTTCAAGATCCTGGTTGATTTTGCTCATAACCCTGATGGCTTTAACGGAATAAAAGCCTACTTACAAACCATTGAAGCAACCGAACATGTAGGAGTAATATCAGGCACTGGCGACAGGAGAGATGAAGACATAAAAGAGACTGCCCGAAYTGCTGCACAGATGTTTGATAAAATCATTATCTGTCAGGAGAAATACCTGAGAGGTCGTGATCAACAAGAAATAATTAATCTGTTGATAGACGGAATCCATGAAATAAAGCCAAACATGGAAATCATTATCAATAATAATGGAAATGATTGCTTGAAATATATTATAGCAACTGCAAAATCAGGATCATATGTTACCATTTTAAGTGATACTATTGACAATGCTATTGTTAAAGTTTCTGAATACTTAGATAAAGAATTCGGGGTTTAAAAAAATAGTACATCATAAAAAGGCCGGGAATCTCCCACGAATGGTCGGAAGATTAACTCTTCCGACTTTTTTTATTTTTAGGCAAGCTTAATTTTGTTTCAACTATCTGATTATCAATTATTTATTTGCAATTCTCGTTGGTTTTAAGTATATTAAATGCTGTAAATCAATAAGATATGGCTATTTTTAAAGATCATAATATCACTGTAAAAC
>NZ_JBFTNT010000036.1:0-29214 GCF_056397585.1 Pedobacter sp. 05L430
GATGAGATCGAAAACTACCAGGAATTCATGGGAGGCCATGATCCTGAAGAGGAATTGGATCCCGATGACATTTTCTATCAGGAAGAACTTGATGAACGCTTAAAACTGCAGTGGCAGCAAGTTGAGGCGGTCATCCCCAATCTGACTGAGAATCAGCAATTGTTTATCAAGCTCTGCCTGAAATATGCATTCAACTATGAGCGTATTGCCTGGCATATTGGTGGCATCTCTGATTATCAGGTCGCCAGCACGGTTGAAAAAACACTCGAAACCTTAAAGTCCATTCTGACCAGCTCACAAAAACTGGAGGCTACAGGAAAGACCACCAAATTCAAATTCGAAGGTGACCTCTGCGAAGAGCAATCCAGAATTCTGCACATGCGCTATGAACTCCAGTACAGCTTTGAAGAGATTGCCAGGCAAATGAATTTAAGTCAGCCGCACATTCAACGAACCTTTGCGCAGGCYTGYACCAAAATCAAAAGAATTAAAAAATAAGCTATGGAAAAAGAKACCATGATCCTAACCCGTAAGATCCAGCTGCTGATTGATTCCGAGGACAAAGAAGAGATTAAGGCCGCAAAGGATCAATTGTACAGCTGGCAGCGGATTTGTTTCCGTGCCGCCAACATGATCATGAGCCATCATTTTGTGCAGGAACAGGTCAAAGATTTTTTTTATTTAACAGAAGAAATCAAGCTTAAAATCGCKGATGAAAAGAAAGAGGAAAACGGMATTTTAAAATCCTCCCGTCAAAACACCACCTATCGGCTGCTCTCCAATCATTTTAAAGGACAGATTCCTACAAATATTCTMAGCTACCTAAACAACACCCTGATATCCTCTTTTAACAAGGAAAAGGTGGCCTATTGGAAAGGTGAAAAGTCGCTCAGGAATTATAAAAAGAATATTCCCTTGCCTTTCGGGGCGGAAGTGATTTCAAAGCTGAGCCATACGTCCGATGGACGTAATTTTTGCTTTAGATTATTTCAGATCCCACTCAGAACTTATTTGGGTAAAGACAGATCAGATAAAAAAGTTTTATTGAACAGAGTACTGAACAGCACACTAAAACTCCGGTCAAGTCAGATCCAGCTGGATCAGGGTAAAATCTTTTTGCTCGCAGCCATTCAGATCGAAAAGGAACAACATCATTTGGATACCTCCGTCATTGCTGAAGCATCCTTATCTATTGAACATCCCGTTACCGTTAAAATCGGCAGCCAGGAACATACTATTGGCAACAAGGAAGAATTCCTACACCGGAGACTAGCCATACAGGCGGCGATCTACCGGGTAAAGAAGGCGGTTGCTTTTAACCGAGGTGGCCATGGACGGAAGCGAAAAAGGAAAAGCCTGGAAGACTACCGGCATCAGGAAAGAAAATATATTGACTATAAACTTCATGTGTATAGCCGCATGCTGATAGACCTGTGTGTAAAGCATGAGGCGGCAACACTTATTCTCGTCAATCAGGAACTAAAGGAGGAAATAGCGAAAGAAGATCCGTTCTTATTGCAGAACTGGAGTTATTACAGCCTGAAAGAAAAAATTGCCTATAAAGCKGACAGAGCGGGCATTCAGCTAGTAGTTGAATAGAAGTATCAGGCTCAGGCCAGTCCTGATGGTGATAAAGTCAGTTCTTTGAAAGGAAGCTATTTAATATGGAGGCTGTTTGTACAGCCATAGGGTGAGGTTACTTTAACACTCACTGAATTGTTTAGGTAGAAATGTCTATTAGTGGACATCACCTATCTTGAAAGCAATATACAATGCTCTATTGTAAGTCCGTTTCAGAAACGCATATGCTCTAGGCATGACAAAATGTAGATCTTGGTAATTGATTAGATCCTGGGTTGATAGATATGCCATCCGGGAAAATTTTATCTCTTTTCGAATGCCACGGGACACCAGGCTGTTTGTATAGAAATAAGAGGCTGCTTGTACAGCCATAGGGTGAGACTGAAACCGTGCTCACTAAGTTCCTGGCAGCATTTGGCAGTGTCATTTGCCTGCTCCATAGCGAACATACCATGCCGGGGTAGCTTATTAAAATCCCTTTGGACATTTAGGTCTGGAAAAAAAGTATAAGAGGTTACTTCTACATGTAAATATTAAAGAAACTTGAGGCTGCTTGTACAGCCATAGGGTGAGACAAAAAATGTACTCACTRAGTSTAAAAGAYAATACAACCGCTACGGGCTCTATTAATATGACGTATATAACATCTTTGCAACTAGCGTAAAAAAGGCCTTTTATATTTTTATAGGTTTCCCCCGCATGCATTAATAAGCTAAAACATGCAGGGTAAAAAGTCCTCCACCAACAGAAGGCATTGGCAGCGGTAAGCTCACTGCAGGATGACTCGTTGGTAAAATTATTATTTGCAAAAAATGCTATCTTAAAATCTTCAACAGGTAAGAGCCGTATCCACTTTTCACCAAAGGCTCGGCTACTTTCCTTAACTGCTCTTTATCAATAAAGCCCATTCTGTAGGCAACCTCTTCGATACATCCGATTTTCAATCCCTGACGTTCTTCGATTACCTGTACAAATTGTCCGGCCTGCATCAGAGAAGCAAAAGTACCTGTATCTAACCAGGCAGTACCTCTGCTCAATACGCCAACTTTTAGCTTGCCTTGCTCCAGATAAACTTTATTTACATCAGTAATTTCGTATTCCCCTCTTGGTGAAGGTTTGATGTTCTTCGCAATTTCTACAACAGAGTTATCATAAAAATATAAGCCTGGAACTGCATAATCTGATTTAGGTTGAGCTGGTTTCTCTTCAATTGAAATCGCTTTGTTTTGATCGTCGAACTCCACAACACCATAACGTTCAGGATCTGAAACCCTGTATGCAAATACAACACCACCATCCGGATCTGCACTTGATTGTAATAATTTAGCCATTCCATCGCCATAGAAGATGTTATCTCCAAGCACTAAAGCAACTTTATCATTTCCAATAAAGTCAGCCCCGATTACAAAAGCCTGTGCAAGACCATTTGGCTGCTCTTGTACGGCGTAAGAGAACTTACAACCAAGAGATGCTCCGTCGCCAAGAAGTTTTTCGAAATTAGGGAGATCGTGAGGTGTTGAGATGATCAGAATTTCTTTGATTCCCGCCAGCATCAATATAGACAATGGGTAATAGATCATCGGCTTATCATAAACCGGCATCATTTGTTTACTCATTACCAGGGTTAAAGGATGCAACCTTGTGCCACTTCCCCCTGCTAAAATTATTCCTTTCAAGTTATAGCGTTTGTTTGTTTAAAAATCTATTAAGGTGTTAACTATTTACGTCTTTATCCGAAGATACATTATCTTCCAGCTCTTTAAACCATTCCGCACCATATTTTCTGGTCAAAGGCCCTTTTAAAAATTGATAAACCGGTACTTTTAACTCTCTTCCAAATGAACATGCATCATGGCAGATGTGCCATCTGTCGTAATTTAAAACTTCAAATTCCGGGTATTGGGTTACCCTGATCGGATATAGATGGCAAGAGATTGGTTTTTGCCAATCGATTATTCCCTGCTCATATGCCTTCTCAATTCCACACTTCGTAATTCCGTTCTCGAAGGTAACATAAGCACATTCTTTGTGCCCATCTACGCATGGCGTAGTTAAATCGCCATCTGCATCAACGACAGATGTTCCCTGCTCTTCAATTGCGGCTATTCCCTTAGGTTCAAGCAAATGCTGAATCTTTGGATAAATTTCTTTAAGTATTGCTGTTTCTGCTACATCTAAAGGTGCACCAGCATCACCCTCTACACAACAAATACCCTTACATTTGTTGAGGTTGCACACAAAGTTTTCCCTGATCAGGTCTTCATGCACGAGGGTATTTTGTACTTCTATCATCTTCTTCTATTTTACTATAGCCAGGGGATACCTTAATCCATCGGCCGATTTAATTTCCATTATTACTGACCCTACCAGAATCTCCACCTGAGCCTTTACAGGCACCCTGTTGCCATCATCAGTAATCCATAAGTACAATTTACTGTCTTTACGGAATATCCTTCCTGGCTTTATGGAAGGGCTAAATTTAAGACAGCTTATTTTTCCAAGCTTAGTCTTTATCACTTCCTTACCTAAATATTGTATTTGGAGCTGACTGATCTCATCGCTCAGGAAATAGTTTAGTTTAACAAAATCACCGGATTTCATTTTAGAGACATCAAGGCTTCTGGCAAAATAGTAAGAAGAAACCAGGTCGAATGTTTGATTACTAGGGGCAATAAATGTACCCTTTGTAGCCACTACTTTCCTCTCCTCCTGATTAAATCTGGCTTTGTCCTGTCGCCTGTAACTCCCTTCCCTGATATTCTCCTGAAAGAAATAGGGCTTTAAGTTAACCTTATCTATGTAGGAATCGTAATGATCTCTGATCTTATAAAAGATATCGAATGTTCCGGAGGTTACTCCATCCACACTTAATTTATAAGTCGGATTACCCTCAAATTTAAGATCAGAGTTAAGCACTTTTAATGTGCCTTCTGCCGCGGTAATAAATCCATATTTCAATTTATAGGTTAAAACCTCTCCGGGTTGAAACACCGGTTCCTTTACAAAAGGTAACTCCTGGGCCGCGGCTCTARAGCTTAGGAATGCAACAACAATAAACAATAGTGATTTTCTCATACCTAAGCTAAAACAAAAAACAATCCAAAATTAATCCTTTCGCTTATATATGGGCACAGTAGAACATGGCTCTCCATACATAATGCTTTTTACAACTGGCGTTAGCAGATTAGTAATCTCTACATAAGCTGCAACAGGCAGATCAATATCTGCACAACCTTTTACGACCACACGCTCACCGGCAAAGGCATTAAGATCAATCTTTGCCAGGGCTTTAGTAAACAACACGGCTTCTAATGTTTCAAGGCTACCAAATACAACCTCATTTGCATATGGTTTCATTTTATTGGCTAACAGCATGTAAGCCCAGGTAGGTACTATAGCATCGGCACTGCAGGTGATTGCTACATTTTTACCAGTATAAGCGGCCCAGTCGTGCGCTTTTATAAACTCTCTGAAATCTTTCTCTCTTAACATTAGTCCGTGAAAAAGATTATCCTTAATATCATAAACGACTCTCTCGCCCTGATTAAGGTAATCTTCAAGGTTAAACGTAATTAAACCGCTGGCCGCTACTTTATTGACAAAATTTTCTTGAATCTCCATCTCTCTAAAATAAAAAAACCGGAAGTAGAAACTACTTCCGGTTACAAAATTACGTAAAATAAGATTAATAGAATTTCACCCTATTGTCTTTTATGTCGCTTTTATCTTGCAATGCCTGAAATGCCGCACCCAAAGAGCGCTGAGCAGTAGCCTGCATCATTATTTCTTTTTGTTTATAAGTATTCGCTAACGGTGCAGGATTAGTAAATCCATCTACTGAGAATGCATAAACACCACGCTCGCCATCAATTGCTTTAGAAAGCTTACCTGGCTGAGATCCAAATACTGCTCCAACCACTTTATTTTCCTGGCCACCGCCTGGGATAATAGGATTAGAGAATACGATGTTTTGAACCGGTGTTGCTGGTTTAGCCAGTTTTTGAGCTACCTGATCAATGTTGGCCGCACCTTGTAATGCTTTGTCAACTTTTTCTTTAAGCATTTTAGCTTTAACTAGGTTACGAACCATTGGCTCAATATCTTTCTTCACTGCATCTAATGGTAATGTTCCTTTTGGTCTAATATCCGTAACACGTGCTACCACAAATGAATTATCCATTTGATATACCTGGTCTAACACATCTCCTTTTTTAGCATCATACGCATCACGAATTAATTGACGTGGATTATCTAAGCCCGGAGCGAAACCTTGTGTTGGTGTAATTTTATCAGCTACACCTACAGTATAACCTTTTTTCTGAGCAAGCTCAGAGAAACTGCCACCTTTAACTTCACTTAAGAAGTTACTTGCTTTTTTATAGGCCGCATCTTTAGTTTTATTACTTGCCAATAAGCTCTTCTCGATGTAAGCCAGTTTAGCCACTTTTGAAGAACCAATTTGTTTCTCGATTTTAATTAAGTGCACACCAAACTGTGAGGTTACCACTTTAAGGTCGCCAACGCTACCGTTAAATGCAGCATTCTCGAATTCAGGCACCATTTGGCCACGTGCAAAAGTACCAAGATCTCCGCCTTTATCTTTAGATCCGTCTTCGCTGTACTGAGCGGCTAAAGTAGCAAAGCTTGCGCCTTTTTGAATCAGTCCTTTTAACGAATCGGCCATTTTTACAGCTTTATCTACACCACCAAGTTTGCTGGCATCAAGTAAAATATGACTTGCTTTCACTGAATCAGGAGAGAAACGGGTATCTATAACTTTAACCAGTTTGTAAGAGTTACCTGAGAATTTAGGCCCGAAGAAACTTCCTGCAGGCAGATTAAATACTACTGAATCTACAGCTGGGTCCAATTTACCTTTATTAATATAAGTGTATGGAACTTTAACGTCTGAGTTAACCGCAGCAAAAAGAGAATCGTTGGCTGCTGTTTTAAAGTCGGCTGCAAGTTTCTCAACCTGAGATTTAACCGCTGCAGAATCTTCTTTAGTTGGGCTAACACTGAAAGACACATACTCAAATGCACGTGTTTCTGTAGGGTTTTCAAAACGTTGTTTGTTATCGTTATAGTAATCTGAGTAATCAGATTCTGCAATCTTTACGCTTGCGTCAGGAATAGATGCATATTCAAGACCAACATATTTAAAGTTAGCCAGTTTATTACGGTTTATATATTCATCATTAGCTTCTAATGAAGTTACATAAACAGCGTTGCTGATCATCTTAACATATTTTTGTTGTAATGCCTGTCTTTCTATTTCAGCTTCAACTGCCTGAAGCTGTTTTGCCATATTAGGATCTTTGTAACCTTCTTTAAAGGTTCTGATCACCTGAGCTCTATCAACCTGACCAGTTTGAGGGTTTCCAAAATATTGTACAATTATCGGGCTTGGATTGTCTCCTTTAATCAGGTCAGCCAATTCATCACCAGAAACGTTTATACCTAAACGGTTATACTCTTTTCCTAAAAGAACTCTTGCTACTTCACCTTGCCACACATTATCAACCGCCATAGCCTGCATTTGGGCATTGCCTGAACCACCATATTGTTGTTTGAACTGAGCAAGGCTTTGATCAACCTTAGCCCCAAACTCATCTATGTTTATATCCTCACCATCAACAGACCCCACAACTTTTTGAGAAGCAGCCCAAAAAGGCTTACCTACGTTAATTGCATCACCAACCAAAAATGCAACAATTGCAAAACCGATGGCTCCTATCAGAATATAGCCTGCGCGATTCCGCAAAAATGTCATTAAACCCATAATATTCTTATTTATAATTTTTTTTAAGAGGGCGCAAGATACAACTTTTGCTAAAAAAAGAAAATATTAAATTGTATTTGAATAAGTATTTAAAAATTAGGGAAATAAGGCCCTTAAATAATTGTGCTTATTCTCCGAAATTATCCGGCACATAGGTCTCACCCGATCCGTTTTTCCAGTTGATAAAATTGAAATCTTCGGTAGCAGTAAAGTCGACCGCATTAAGCACTGTACCGTCTGGTTTTGTAACTACTCCCTTTGGAGATAAAAACAGTTTCTTGTTTTGGTCCCAAACCAATTCTTCGGTATTAAAGGTCATGTTTTCATTAACAACAACAACGTTTCTCCTGAAGATGGTCAGCTTCTCGGTATCCTTCATAATCGCATAGTCTGAAGTTATAGAGCCTTTGATCTTTGTCGTGATTTCGTCGATGAAGTTGATTTTTACACCCTTTGGCATTTCCTGATAAACAGCGCCATTGGCGGGAGTAACTTTATCCAGAATAGGTGCAAACCCTTGCGCTTTAACTTTAGCAGAGTCGCTATAAATAATGTCGACACCGGTTGTACGGTCCCTGTTTAAGGCAATCTTTTCAGATAGCTTTGCGGCTTTCTTCAAGTCGTCTTCTCCACAGGAGCTTAAACAAATTTGCAGCAGACAAAGTATAACACTTCCATATATTATACCCCCGGTTTTCATTAGTCGAATTTATATCTTCTGAACCAGGTATCGTTAAGTGTAAATCCTAGATGGAAATTAATATAGTTCTCCTGGATAAGTCCGTTCGTTAGTGATCCTCTTTTTCCTACTTCAGTAGTAAAGTTTAGCTTGTAAAAAGAGCTTCTGCTAAGTGCTAAAGGAAGCCCTACACCAAAGGTAACTGCCATTTGCTTTACGTCCTGATTATTTAGCTGGATATAGGTTTTATCATACTGGAATCCAACACGATAATCTACATGCTTAAAATATCCCGAAACTGCACTTGCATCCGGCGTGATTTGTCCACCTGCCGAGAAACCCCAGCTATCCTGCAATCCCTGATTAACACCATCCATGCTCAATTTAGACCACTGGCCCATTCTATAATCGGCACCAATCATCCATTTGTTATCTCTTTGAATAGAGATCCCGAAATTGTGCATTAATGGAAGTTTCATTTTAGCTGAGCTGTTTTCAACTATTTTAACAGTATCAACTTGTGGCAATTCATTACCTTCATTATCCCTTTGGTATAAGGTAGTTAAGAAAGTCTTTTTGTAATTGACTGACGAAGAAGAGGATCCTGAATAACCTAAAGTAATGCGTTTTCTTGTTCCCAGTGGAATTTCATATTGTGCGCCGTAAGAAAAACCAATTCCACCAACACTATTCTTTTTAATGTTGCGGCTATTACGGGCAACCTGATTAACCGGCTCTAAAGAGGCGCTTTCCTGCAGGTTTCCGAATATGTATTCGATGTTACCACCAATTCTGAAATGGTCTCCGAATTGCTGTCCGTAACCAAAATATGCTTTTGTTAAGTTTCCTTCTCCTGAATAAAGGTAATTTACGCTGTTTGTATCCAGTTTATCACTAACCGTATATTCGTAACCAAGCTCTGTAAATGGCAACAAACCAAAGCTTAAAGCTGATTTTCCTGATATTACCGGGAAAGCAAGTGCAACATGACTAAGTGTACCGTTAAAACTGCTTTCAGATTTTGAGCCATCTTTTAGGGTAGTAAAAGCTCCGCTTAAACCCATATCAAGTGTGGTCATTGTGATTCCGGAATAGGATGCGGGGTTCTGCATATTAATATTGCTAAATCCGCTGGGTTTATAAACCCCTGTGGAAATACCACCCATTGCCTTAAACTGAGGAAGTAATGCTCCTTTTACGTTTCCAAGTCCAAACCTGGAGTATGGCGACTGTGTTGTAACCTGCGCATTAACAGAAATACTGGTAAGCAATAACAATACTGCCGCTATATAATTAATCTTTTTGTACATATTCAAAAGCAATGACTTCATTTAATCCTTTTAATACTAGGTATGGATCGTGTATAATTTGAGGCGCAAAGATGCTGTTTTTTAATTGTTTCAGCAAAAAAGCTGCATCTCCTCCTGTTATTAGTACCGTCAGATCCTTATTTTCTTTATTTTTATGGGAAATAAATCCCTCAACTTCATTAATTACGCCTTGTAAAACTCCGCTTTTAATGGCAGTTGGCGTGTCTTCACCCGCGGGTATCTCTGTTTCAGTTCTATCCCACTTTACGAGGGGCAATCTGCGGGTAAAATGATGTAATGCTTCAAAACGCATGTGTAAGCCTAAACTTATACTACCTCCAAAATAGGCATCATCGCTATCCAGCAAATCATATGTGATGCAAGTTCCTGCATCAATTATAAAACAATTTCTTTTGGGATAATAATAATGGGCTGCAATAATCTTTGCCCACCTGTCCAAACCCAGCGTAGAAAGTGTTTTATAGTGATTCTTGATTCCAGTGTTTATCCTTGTAGAAAACTCAATATAATTTGTGTTCTCTTTTAAAATGCCAATGACATCTTCAAATTCAATGGCTACACTTGAAATTGTTGAATTGCTAATCTTATACTGCTTAATTAAACCTATCAGCGCCTCAGCCGTTACTTGTTTCAGCGTTTGATATTCAACCAGCTTCCGGTTATTAAAAACAGCCAGTTTACTATTCGTGTTACCAATATCTATGACAAGATTATGCATTCAGGACAGCTACTCCAAACTTCATTGCACAAAGCTATTAATCTTTAGCAAGTTTCAACATTTCAAATTGTTAAAAAAAGTTAAACAAACAAAAAGTACTGAATAGCAAAAACCAGGATTAGAAACATACTTTCATAAAACCATCTTTTTTTGGCATTTGAGAAATAGTACGCCAATAAAACCGCTCCCGGGGGTACACACAACAAGAAATGATATAACCTGAAATCGGGTTTGGTATAAAAACTGACAATGCTGATGATGAACATAAAGAACAGCATTTGAAATGCCTTTCGTGTACTGATGAAGCTTCTAAAAAAGTTCTCGCGCAGCTGCAGTGTGGCCAGAACAATCATCACCACCACCGGAACCAGCACCAGGTAGTCGTTATAATTGATTGTAAATACAGATGGGAATTTATTGGTTAACGGCAGCCAGATCTTGTAGAACATGGACAAATTATCATTCCAATAGTAGTAAACGCCTACAAAGAAAAATATGGTTAAGAACCCCACCAGACCAGAAATCCACTCTCGCCAGCTAAACGACCTGTATAGCAATAATGTAAACCACAGCATGGCCAGCATGACAATAAAAGGAAAATAAATAAGCGTTCCGATAGCGATGATCATCCCTACATCAAACATCGTCATGATTGCGTTTAGAGATTTCCCCATCTTCAAAAATTTGTCCATTATCCATATCATGAGGAAATTACAAATCAAAGTAGGACTCAGAATAAGAAAAGGCATAAACAAGCTCGAAGCGGTAACATATAACAGTGCAGGTAAATACCCCGGCTTACTTAACAAGCCATGATTGTTGACCACCCTGTTAAACAGGATTGCCTGTACAAAAATGATTATCCCTGCAAAAAAAACATTGCCTGCAGGCGAAAAAGTATTTTGAAGAGGCATCTGAATAAAGAATTTAGTATACGGTTCTAAAAATTCAAACTGAAGCGATGGAGGGAGGTCAGCAAATATTGCCATGCGCATAAAAAATGTATATGCGAATAATATGAGCAGGTTTATGGGGTTTAAATTTCTAAATTGATTGATCATGCCTGTATATTAAGGCAAAGTAAAGCAAATTATCTGGCAAACTGCCTCACAACTTTATCAATTACCGCAGCGGTTTCATCTGGAAAATGAAATTGATGCTCCTGAGGATTGCTTACCCAGTTTTTAATAATTGGCAACCAGTTTCTATTGCTTCCCCATATTACGGGTAGTCCGAATTGCTTTAATGCGAAAGCATTACATTGCTGTTCGTACTGAAATTTCATGGGCGCAACAAGCAATTTTTTACCCATATGCAATGCTTCGGCAGGCCCCTCAAATCCGCCACCTGTAAACAAACCTTCGCAGGAAGCTAAGCTCTTATTGAACAACTCATTATTCACCGGCTGAACAGCCACATTTTCATCAGTATAGGCCACTTTAGTATGTTTAGAGAAGACCTCCCATTTGATATGCGGGATTTGTTTTAAGATAGGAACGAGAAATTTATCGTCTATTGCAGGCAGGTAAACGGTATAATGGCCCAGGTTTGAAACAATCATATTCCTGATTTCAGCACGAATTACCGGTGTATAAATGAAATCATCATATCTATCGAAATGGAAGCCAACATAATGAGATGCAGGAGCATAGTATTTCATAACCAGCTGCGCCCAATCTATACTTTTAGGTTTAGGAACTTTTTTAGATTGAAAGGAAGCCTGGTGACTGAGCCCAACGCTTTCTATCCGCTGGCGTTTACAAGCCCAGGCGGTAACCGGTTCAAAATCATTAAGGATCAGATTATACTCCTTAAGCGGCACACTACGCATGTCTTTAATAAAAAGGGGAAGATTCATTTCCTTCCACGTTTCATAATGATTTACACCACCTTTTTTACCGAAAATAAAGCTAAAGCCATGAAGCTGATATTTCACCTGCTGTGTTAATTTAACATCGGCCTGGGTTCCGCTGATTAAAAGATCAACATCTCCATATTGCTGTAGCAATGGCACAATTTCTCTTGCCCGGCTAATGTGTCCATTACCGGTTCCCTGAATGGCGTAAAGTATCTTCATCCGCACCGAATATCTGTAATTTTAATCAGAATATATTGCTTTTTTATAGGTTATAAAGCTTGCATGAGCTGAATTCAAAGTAAAAGAACAAATGTAAGCTCATGCAGGTTTAACGCGCTAGGCAATTTCTAATTTAATCTTTTGCAATAAAGTATTAATATCCAATTTACTGTGAAGATCTTCACTGTCTGACAAAACACCTTCCTCTGCTTCATCCTTCTCAAAGTCCTTTTGATCGTACTTAAAAATCTTCCAGCCTTTATCGTAGTACTCGAGTGCTGTTAAATTTTCAACCCAGTCGCCACTATTCAGATAAGTTACTTCACCATCTTCTGTGGTAATGGTACGCATTTCGGGTTGGTGAATGTGCCCACAGATCACATACTGGTAACCTTTTTCGACTGCAAGTTCTGCAGCGGTATACTCAAACTTATTGATGAATTTTACCGCATCTTTAAACTTGGCTTTAATTTTTTTAGAGAAACTCATCTTCTCGCTTCCTATAGAAGTAAGGCACCAGTTTACAAAACTGTTTATCAAAATCAGTGTATCATAACCTACTGCACCAAGTTTGGCCAGCCATTTAGAATGCTGCATGGTTACATCAAAAACATCACCATGAAAGAACCATGCCTTTTTTCCATCGAGTTCCAGGATCAGCTTATTCTGAAGGTGAAATGCACCTAAATGCATGTCGGCAAATTTTCTCAGCAATTCATCATGATTACCTGTTAAATAATATACTGGAACGCCCTCTACYACAAATTTCATTAGTTTTCGAACGACCTTCATATGGGTTTCTGGCCAGTATCTTTTACTAAACTGCCATACATCTATGATGTCGCCGTTCAGCACCAGCATTTTAGGTTTAATGCTTTTAAGGTATTTTAACAATTCTTTGGCGTGACAACCATATGTCCCAAGGTGAACGTCGGAAATTACAGCTATATCAACTTCTCTTTTAGATATCATCTTCCTCCATTGTTAATTCGTATGGGCTGAAAAAGAAAGCTACTATTGCAATGACACATACTATTAAAAACAGTTCCAACATAGGATATTAGTTTATTATACAAATTTGCAACACGTAGATTAACAAGGCGTTAAGAAAACATTATGATTAACCGGAAGGACAAAAAAAAAGGCCGCCACTTTTTAAAGTAACGGCCTGTGTAAAATTTTATAAACGACTATTATTTAGCTGCTTTTTTCTTTCTCTTATCGTCATAGAACGCAAATCCAAGACCAGCTACTAAAAGGATAGAACCGGCCAAAGAGATTTTTTCACCCAAATAATATGAAGTTGGCTCAAATTTAAATTCAACCTTATGGTTACCCGCATCAAGCTGCGCAGCACGAAGTACATAATCTGCTCTGAAGTATGGTTTCTGAACCCCATCAACATACATATTCCATCCTTTATCGTAATAAATTTCAGAGAACACAGCAATGATATCACGAGGAGCGCTGTAAGAGTAAATCATATGATCGGGGCTATAGCTATCCAGCTTAATGGAAGCCGTTGGATCTGCCCCAACATTCTTAGAGCTGATCTGATCTTTGTATCTGACATCAACAATAGCTTCTTTTTTAGGATCAAAGCTGCTAATTGCTTTCATTTCCTCATCCGCATCTTTAACAAACTGGACGTTCTGAACAATCCATACGTTTCCTGCTGCTGTTGCATTATTTTTCATCTGGTAAGATCCGTTTTTAGGATCCTGGGTGATGATATATTTCGTGTTCAGCATGTCCAGCACATCCTGGTTAACACTTTTGGTAAGCTGGTTGTCTATCAGTTCCTGATATCTTTTCAGTTTTGCTGCGTGATACCCGCCGATGGTTTTATGGAAAGCAGAAGTACTTGCATCGGAGAAAGTATTAATGGTTAAATCCATTACCCTGAAATCAGGATCCTTATCTGAAGAGATGAAAGTATCCACTTCACGTGGTTGGAAATGGTTATTTAAATCCGTTTTACTCGCAAAATTACCGTTGTTCAGATAACGGCGATCTACCTGCCACATGTCAATCATAACGGCGCATCCCAACAGGATAAATGCAAGTTGCATGTTGATCTTTTTAGTGATAAGTGCCCATACCAAAGCGTATCCAACAGCAATAAACAGGAATGAACGAATGGCATCTGCACGTGCAATATCAGCCCTATCGGCAATAAGTGCATTGGCGATAGATTGCGCAACGCTGGCATTATTTTGAAGCATCTGTGTAAGCGCCTGTACCATTAACTGATGATTAGCTGTAGTGAAGCTAAACAGCGCGGTAGGCATGATGGCCACAATTAGTGCAAAACCACCAGTTATCCCACCTGCGATCGTCAGTTTTTTAACAAGTGTTTTTTGATCATAAGTGCCTTCCTGAGCTTCTTTAATGGCAAGAAAAGCTAAAACAGGGACCATTAAACCAACAAGGGCCAGAATAGACTCAACTGCTCTAAACTTATTATACAACGGGAAATACTCGAAGAAAAGGTCAGAGATCAACGGGAAGTTCTTTCCGAATGACAGGAACATGAACAGAATGGTTGTACCGAGTATCCACCATTTTAATCTGCTTCTTACGATTAGTAAGCCAAACACGAACAGGAAACATACGATAGCACCAAAGTAGTACGGGCCGGATGTTCCAGGTTTCTCGCCCCAATATTGCTGCAAGCCGATTTGTCCTGCCAGCTGGCCTATTGCCTGTGTTGGATCGCCGCCGGTTATACCCTGCAAAGTTTTATAAGTATGGCTTTCGGGCTTTACCAATGCATCTATACTGGTTGCACCACCATAAAGGTCCGGGATCAGGAAAGTAAAACTTTCGCCAATACCCTGACTCCAGCCATAAGCATATTCTTTTGACAAGCCATTTTTCTCCTCTGCCGCATCGGTAGTTAAGTTAGATTTGCCTCTGTTAGATTCTTTGCCGTACTCGTAAGTAGTCCATAGCTTACCTGTATTAACCATAAATGCAACCAGCATTCCAACGGCCAAAAAGCCTAAAGCCTTGCCCAACTGGTCAAGTTTCTTAGCTTTTACAGCATGGTAAATTTCAATACCGATGAATATTAACAAAGCAATCATCAGGTAATAGGTCATTTGAATATGGTTTGACCTGATCTCTAATGCAAGGAATAAAGCAGTTAAACTTGCCCCTATCCAATATTTTCCCCTGAGTGTTAAAATTACACTGGCGATTATTGGCGCACAAAATGCAATAGCAAGTGCTTTGTTGCTATGCCCTGCAGCAATAATGATAAAATTATACGATGTAAAGGCGAAAGCTATTGCTCCCGCTGCTGCCAGCCATGGATTGATGCGCAGCACGATAAACAGGAAATAGGCACCAACAAGGTACAATAAAACCGAATCTACCGGGTCAGGAAAAATAGTTTTTATTAGAGAGATGACATAAGTTGCTCCATTATACGGATGCTGAACCCAAATCTGGTATGCCGGCATACCACCAAAAATCTGGTTAGTCCATAATGGACCTTTACCATCTTTTTCTTTGTAGTGCATGATTTCCGTGGCGGTTGCCTTAGCTCCCAAAACGTCTCCCTGAGCAGGTGCCTTACCTTGCAGGACAGGACTGAAGTAGACAAAACAGATGATTATAAAAAATCCAATAATGGCCAGGTGTATGCCATTTGCTTTTAACCAATTATTCATTAAGGTTTGTTTATGATTTAAACTAACCCCAAACTTAGATAAAAAATCCTTTTTAAAAAAAATAAAAAACTGGCAAAAAAACGGCTATTTTATCTCTTCGTAATCTACAAAATCGCCTAATTTATCTGAATTTCCCTTCTTTTCTCTAGGTGGTACGTATTCGATTGAGATGTCGCCTTCTGGCTTTGAATAGCGTTGATTGTTCGGCTGGCGAGACTGGTTTGCAGCTTGCTGCTGAACTTTGCTAAACATACTTCTCAATACTACAGGAAATATTAAACGGAGGATGATCCGGATAATATACATGACCAGTACCGATATTAATATGAATTTTATAAGTCCCATTTCTTTATTTTAATATTTACAAATTTAAGTAAAACTGTTCAATTACAGCCTTACTAACCTCTCTGCAACCTTTGAAAAGAGATTTATTGGTAAAATATAGACACAGTTGCGATATCAATATTACAAACGCAATTAGATTATTGCAAAGCAATTACAATATACCTTATTTATTCTTCATATTTATTCTTCATCAACAATGGCTGCAACCCTGCCCACTTGCCCGTCTTCCAACCGAACCTTAATTCCTCTGGAGTGATATGGTGCTGAGGTTAATAAATTACTGACAATGCCTCTTGTTAATGCACCATTACGCTGATCTTTTTTCAATATGATATCCACTTCTAAACCCGGATATATGTCTTTTCTGTTTTTTCCGTCCATTATTTACCAAATCTTTCTTCAAACATTTTTTCCATTGCAAACATCTCATCTCTCAATCTTGCAGCCAACAAGAAGTCCATCTCTTTTGCAGCTTTAGCCATGTCTTTACGTGTTTTGTCTATTGATTTTTGCATTTCGGGCTTAGTCATGTACTGAACAATCGGATCAGCAGCTATGCTCACTTCATCAACTTCTACATATGCCTTTGCACGGGTAGCATTACCAGAGAAATCCAATACTGATGTTTGCTCGAGTATTGCCTCTCTGCTTTTACCTACAGTTTTAGGGACGATGCCATTTTCCAGATTATAAGCAATTTGTTTGTCTCTTCTTCTGTTGGTCTCCTCTATAGTTCTTGCCATAGAATCTGTAATTTTATCGGCATACATGATTACCCTCCCCCTATCATTACGTGCAGCTCGTCCAATTGTTTGAATTAACGCGCGATCAGAACGAAGAAAGCCTTCCTTATCTGCATCCAGTATGGCTACAAAAGAAACTTCCGGCAAATCCAGACCTTCCCTTAACAAGTTAATCCCTATCAGCACATCAAATTCACCTAATCTAAGTCCCCTTAAAATTTCTACACGTTCCAGTGTTTTTACTTCAGAGTGTATATAGCGGACTTTGATGTTTAAGCGGTCCATATATTTGGTCAATTCCTCAGCCATTCTTTTTGTAAGCGTGGTTACCAATACCCTATCGCCCATTTTAATGGTTTTATCGATTTCATCAAGCAAATCATCGACCTGGTTGATTGCCGGACGAACTTCAATTAAGGGATCTAGCAAGCCAGTGGGGCGAATTACCTGCTCCACATACACCCCATCAGATTTTTGCAGTTCATAATCGGCAGGTGTCGCACTTACATAAATCGTTTGTGGTGCCAAACGCTCGAATTCATCAAAATTAAGCGGGCGGTTATCCAGTGCTGAAGGCAAGCGGAAGCCATATTCTACAAGCGACATTTTACGGGATCTGTCGCCGCCATACATGGCTCTGATCTGCGGAACAGTGACATGGCTCTCATCAATCACCATCAAATAATCGTCGGGAAAATAATCAAGTAAGCAGAAAGGCCTCATTCCCGGCGAACGTCCATCGAAAAACCTTGAGTAATTTTCAATACCTGAACAATAGCCCAGTTCTTTCATCATTTCGATATCGAAATTTACCCTTTCTTCAAGTCTTTTTGCTTCCAGTAATTGTCTGTCGTCAATCAATTGATTTTTCCTGATCTCCAGTTCTTCCTGGATACCCCAGATAGAAGAGTTAAACCTGTCCTTTGGCGTTACAAACAAATTGGCAGGGTAAATGGCCATATCTTCAAGCTTCTCAAGTGTTTTCCCAGTCACAGGATCAATAGCACTAAGCTCTTCAATATCGTCGCCAAAGAATGAAACACGATAAGCCGTATCCAGGTAAGCAGGAAAAATATCTACGGTATCGCCCTTTACCCTAAACGTCCCCCTCTTAAAATCATTTGTGGTACGTGCATATAAAATCTCGACCAGACTATGTAAAAATGAATTGCGTGAGATCCGAGTTCCTACTGAGAAACGAAATACTGATCTTGAAAAATCTTCAGGATTACCCATACCATAGATACAGGAAATGGAAGAAACCACGATCACATCCCTGCGACCCGACATGAGTGCCGATGTAGTACGTAATCTTAATTTCTCTATTTCTTCATTTATACTAAGGTCTTTTTCTATATAGGTGTTGGTACTGGGCATAAAAGCCTCAGGTTGGTAATAGTCGTAATAAGACACAAAATAGTTCACGGCATTTTCTGGGAAGAATTGTTTAAACTCTCCATACAGTTGTGCCGCAAGCGTTTTATTGTGGCTGAGGATTAAAGTAGGCTTTTGAGTTTGCTGAATTACATTGGCAACAGTAAATGTTTTTCCTGAACCGGTAACACCTAAAAGCGTTTGATAATGTTCATCTCCATTCACACCCTCAACCAGTTGTTGAATGGCGTTAGGTTGATCGCCTGTAGGTTTATAATCTGAAACAAGTTGAAATTTCATCCGTGCTTTTTATGATTTTTAATTTTAGATGGTACCTGGCATAATTTTCAAATTTACAAAAAAAAGTACACAACGGCTATGCAGCCGCCAAGCTGAAGGTGGCAACTGTAACACCTTTAACTTAAAAGAGCAACCAATTGTTTTAGAGGGCAATTTTGTTTAAATTTATGTGATGATATTCGAACTCAGCAAAATAAATTCACATGCCAATGTTTTCATTTCGGAACTTCGGAATGAGCACATCCAAAAAGACGCCATGCGTTTCCGCAGAAATATGGAACGTATAGGTGAATTTTTTGCCTATGAAATCAGCAAGACGCTTGAATACACAAAAACGGAAACCCAAACCCCATTGGGCATTGCACCAAGCGTGCAATTGTTGGATCAGCCGGTTTTGGCAACGATTTTACGGGCAGGACTCCCCTTACACCAGGGATTGCTGAATGTTTTTGATCAAGCTGATGCTGCTTTTATTGCTGCCTACAGAAGAACCCACAAAAGCGGAAGTTTTGAGATACAAATGGAACATGTTTCGTCGCCTGATTTAACGGATAAAACCGTGATCATAGCCGACCCTATGCTGGCAACCGGTCTGACAATGGTACTTTGCTGTAAGGAATTAATACGAAGATATCCACTCAAAGAATTACACATTGTTTCGGTAATTGCAAGTACCGAAGGCGTTAGACATGTAAGGGCAAATTTACCCAAAGCTAAGTTATGGCTTGGCGCTATTGACGAAGAAATGACCAGTAAAGCGTATATTGTGCCCGGATTAGGCGATGCCGGAGATTTGGCATATGGGCTTAAGCAGTAAGGCGTTTTTACTATGATTAAACATATTTTTTTCGATTTAGACCATACCATTTGGGATTTTGACAGAAATGCTCAGGAAACTTTGCATGAGCTTTATACACATTATGAGCTTCAGAAACTCGGATTAACATCTGCTGAGGATTTCATAACGACTTATACTGAAAACAATCATCTGCTTTGGGCGCAATATCATGTAGGCACCATCACCAAAGAAACTTTAAGATCAGAGCGATTTAAAAAGACTTTTATTCAGCTAGGGGTATCCCCTGAACTTGTGCCACAACAATTTGAAGAGGACTATGTGAACCTGACCCCGACAAGAACTAATTTATTTGAAGGATCCGAAAAGGTATTGGCTTACCTTCAAAAAAAGTACACCTTACATATCATTTCCAATGGCTTTAAGGAAAGTACATTAACCAAAATGGATCGGTCAGGTTTAAATCCGTACTTTAAAAATGTGATCATTTCTGAGGATGTTGGTGTTAATAAACCTGACAAAGCTATTTTTGAATATGCGCTGGACAAGGCCAGCGCAGAAAAACATGAATCTGTTATGATTGGGGACAGCGTTGAAGCAGACATTCGCGGTGCCCAGGCATATGGAATTAAGGCCATTTACTTTAACCCTTTAAATAAAGAAAAACCTGAAGATGTTGAATGGCAAATTACACATCTTGAAGAATTAATGTTACATTTTTAAATGTTGCAGATCTTATGAAATTAGATTTAACAACATACATACTAAGAAAATCATTATGAAAACGCTCTTATTATTTATCGCAGCACTGCTGCAAACATCTTTAATCTTTGCACAGAATTCAGGCACCGACACAGAATTGTTTATTGAAGTTGCCGAACAGGGAAAAATTGTTGTCTATGTAAATGATGAACAGGTTGGTTCTTCAAAAGGCCGCTTCCGCTTTTATGACGTAGAAAACACTTCTCCAACTGTTATCATCATGAGAAACAATAGACAGATCGCAAAAACAACCCTATCCCTTACAAGAAATAGCAGAACAATTGCACGTTATTCAAGTTTTGATGGGCTCAAGGTGGTTAAAACCCTACCCATGTTTGATGCCAATCAATATGCCTTAGATGACTGGGACGGGATATTTGATAGTACCCCCGATGGCCCAACACGCCCTTCGAGACCTGCTGAACCTGGCAGACCTACACGCCCTACATTGTCCAGAGATAAAATCATGAGTAACCAATCCTTTGATCAACTTTTAAATATGGTGAGGCGTGCGGATTTTGATAGCGGCAAAATAAAGCTGGTTAAAAGCGCATTGAACAACAATAAAATTTCAGCATCTCAACTGACAGCTCTTGTAAAAGTTTTTGACTTTGATGCCTCCAGGCTTGAGATAAGTAAATCGGCCTATGATTCGGTTGCAGATAAACAGAACTATTTTAAAGTAACCGAAGCCTTTGAGTTTGACTTTAGTAAAGACCAACTAATGGATTACATCAACAAAAAAACTTCAAGATAATTATCCCTTTAATCCCTAAAAAAATATTCAATGAAAAAAATCCTTTACATCTGCTTTTTAGCATTCGGCTTTTCTGCTTGTCAGACCAGCCCTAAAGAAACTCAGAATATTGTTACACCTACACCAAATGGCGTTCCATCAGCACCATCTACTACCACATCGGTTCCTGCTCAGCAAAGTGCAGCTACTGGCGAAAGGCCGGCAAATAATCCGGCACATGGTCAGCCATTTCACGACTGCTCAATTCCTGTAGGCGCCCCACTTAATGCAAAAAACACAACCGCTCCTGCCGTACAAGCTCCTGTTGCAGCCCCTGCACAACAACAAGCGCCTGCAACAGATAAAGAAGTAAAATTGAACCCACCGCATGGACAACCTGGACATGACTGTAAAGTATCAGTTGGCGCACCCTTAACCTAAAAAAACTAAGAGACAGATTGAGTGTGAAGATCCCAAGCATTAAAGGTTTTGATCAGGCGGCCCTGGAGAAATATGTGAAAAACACAGGCTGGCTAATGTTGGCCAGAGTTGGAAGCATGGCCATTAAAGTTGTGGTAGGTATTGCCGTAACAAATTATTTAGGGAAAGACCAAAACGGAATACTTAATTACCCCGTGGCTTTTGTAACCTTTTTTACTGCAGCAGCAGCCTTGGGGGTAGATGGTTTTATAACCAGAGAACTATTGCGCAATCCTGAAAAGAAAAATGAATTGCTTGGAACAGGCTTTGCCATAAAGTTTATGGGAGGCCTTATTGTTCTTCCACTGATCTACACAACATACGTTATAGCTAATAGCTATAACAGAATCGACACTCCATTGGTTTTTATTATGACTGTTGGATTTACCGGTTTAATCCAATCGTTCAATATCATTGACAGTTTCTTTCAATCCAGAACGCAAGGCAAGTACATTATGCGTGTACAAATTGCAGGAAACGTTCTTTCTGCTGCGATTAAGCTTGCTTTGATCATCATTGGCGCCGGTTTGAAATGGTTTATTTTTGCACTTTTGCTAGACGCCGCATTGCTGGCAGCGGGTTACCTCTTTATTTATCAGAACAATGGAGAATCAGTTTTCAGATGGACATTTAAAAGCGATATCGCCAAATTTCTGTTAAAAAACTCCTGGCCCCTGGCATTTTCAGCGATCCTTGTTTCCATTTACATGAACATTGATAAGCTAATGATCGAATACTATAAAGGTACCGGAGAGCTGGGGATTTATGCCAATGCAGTTCAGTTTGCCGAAGCATGGTATTTTATCCCCGTTGCTGTAGCCGCCTCAGTATTCCCCGCCATTATGAATGCCCGCAGGGACAACCTCCAGCGGTATGAAAAGAGGATGCAAAACCTGTACGATTTAATGGTTTGGATAAGCATGGTTCTGGCCATATTTATCACATTTACGGCTCCATATCTCTTCAGAATATTTAAACCTGAATTTTATAGTGGTGCGCATGTGTTGTCGATACACATCTGGGCAGGTATCTTTGTATTTTTGGGTACTGCAAGTGCTCAGTTCTTAATTGCCGAGGGCTACACAAAATTATCTATGCTGCGTACCGCGATGGGTGCCTTGATCAATATTATATTAAACGTTTTCTGGATTCCTAAATATGGAATAGCTGGGGCAGCAATGGCGACATTGGTTGCTTATGCCTGTTCTACATTTTGGATTTTACTTATCCCAAAAACAAGGCATCAAGGTATAATGATGCTTAAATCGTTGCTGCTAATTACATTATACCAGAAATTAAAAGGTTCAAAAGACCAGCCAGGTTAGACCTAACATAAATTTTAATATTGATATATTAGCACCTTGCATTTAACGTTTTAAGTTTACCATAAATCATAACACATTAAAGATGTCCTTAAGAAAGGTAATAAGAGAAATTGTATATAAGCCCAAAAACATCCTGGAGCTCATTCAGCTTAAGGCTAAAATAAAGAACAGCACCGGAAAACTCCAGATCATCATCGGGGCACATACCACTGATTATAAGGATTGGTTACCTACAAACATTGAGAATCTTAATTTGTTGGAGATTGCTTCGTTTGACAATTTATTTGGCGATAAAAAAGCTGACCGCTTTTTAGCCGAGCATGTTTTTGAACATATCAGCTACGACGATGCGATAGTTGCTTTAAAAAACTGCAACAAATACCTTAAAAAAGGCGGAGTGGTTAGAATTGCTGTTCCAGATGGTTTCCACCCCAATCCAGACTATATAAACATGGTAAAACCAGGTGGACATGGAGAGGGCGCTCATGACCATAAATTATTATATGATTATAAAACGCTATCAAAAGCATTCGAAGAGTCAGGCTATCGCGTAAATCTTTTGGAGTATTATGATGAGAATGGTCAGTTCCATTTTAATGAATGGGATAGTAAAGATGGGCACGTGATCAGATCTAAAAGGTACGATAAACGTTTTAATGAACCACTGGGTTATTCGTCTTTAATTGTAGAAGGTATAAAAGATTAGATTTATGCAAACCTTTGCTCCCATAGCATTATTTGTTTACAATCGTCCTGAACATACTGCGCGAACAATTAAATTTTTACAGCAGAATGAACTTGCATCTGAAAGCAGGCTATTTGTGTTTTCTGATGGATTTAAATCGGAGGCCGACGAAAAGAATGTGCTTGAAGTAAGGGAATTGCTTAGAAATATTGATGGGTTTAAATCGGTAGAGATTGTAGAGCGCAAGGAAAATATGGGGCTTGCCAAATCGATTATCATTGGGGTAAGCAAACTCATAAAAGACTACAAGCAAGTAATTGTTTTTGAAGACGATCTGATCACTTCACCTTATACCTTAACGTATTTCAATGAAGCATTAAGTCGGTACCGCGATGAAAGCAAAGTAATGCATATTGGCGCTTATATGTACAATTTAAAGGATGCTGATTTACCTGAAACCTTCTTCTATCGTGCTGCCACCAGCTGGGGCTGGGCTACTTGGGAACGCGCATGGGACCACTTTGAGCCAAACATAGATACCCTGATGGCTAAGTTTGACAAATCAGCAAAAAGTGCCTTTTCTATTGAGCATACGATGAATTTCTGGAAACAGATGGAAGACTTTAAAAGCGGCAGGAACAATTCGTGGGCAATAAGATGGTACGCTTCCATATTTTTAAAAGGAGGATTAACGCTTAATCCCTCTCAATCGCTGGTAAACAATATAGGTCATGATGGATCAGGCATACATTCGGGGATTAACGATATTTACAATGTCATCATCAATCCGAAACCTATCACCCAGTTTCCTGATACGATAGCCGAAAGTCCTGCTGCATATGCAGCCATCAAGGGTTTCCTGAAAAACAGAAAAGGAACCTTATGGGATAGATTGAAACGTTACGTAGTACAGCGAATTAAGTAAAATCTAAGGCTTTCTTGCTTCTAAAATAATGTAAGGCGAAAGCTGTTTGGAATTGAAGGGGAATACTTTGGTGAAGATTTTACCAGCCAGCCACAGTGATTTTTTTAACAACCTTATTCCTGCCGGTTTTTGCTGCTGATTCTCTAGCCATAAACTAAAATGACCAAAATATTTGGCTTTTACCACCTCTAAACCCGCTTGTTTACAAATGTTTTCGAGCAGCCTGGGATCCATACAATCAATATTGTGCTTGTCGTAATTCTCCTTATCAAAGTTCTTTTGAAACCAACCGTTTAAAGCTTTAAAATTAGGCAGTGTAATAAACAGAGTTCCCCCTGGTTTTACAAAATTAATATGCCTGTTAATGATGTCGGCAGTATCATTAAAATGCTCAATAAGACCACAAGATAAAACAAGATCGTATTGTTGCTCCGGCACGTAATTAAACAAATCCGTTTCAATAATATGGATATCCGCTTCGTTTAGTTGATTGGCCTGCAATAAAGAGTTGGTAACCGGTGGGTGCACAAAATAATCGAGCAGGGTAACATCAAGTTTAAAATACTTCTTCAGAAACACGGCATAATATCCGGGGAAACCACCCAATTCAATAGCCGTTTTAACTTTTTGGCCATTAATGATGTCTGCGAGTTCTTTATGAAAAAGATAGTCCTCGGGAATACTAACCGATAACCCGGTCTTGCTTTCCCAATAATTCACCCAAAACTGTCTGTCGGTTAACAGGTTACCCATATTGCTTTTTTTGTTCTTATAAATAGACGATCATTACAGGACTGTTGCCTAAAGTCTGTAAAAAATCAATTCTGACGAAAATACACAAGAATTTAATAAAGATTGAAAATATATATTATTTTAGGCTGCATAACCGTTTAAAAAGAAACAATTATCTAAGTTTGATTCATTGAAAGTAGTACACCTAAATACATACGAAGGTAATGGAGGCGCCGGAAGGGCCTGCCTCAGATTAAGTGATGCACTAAATGCAAGTGGCATCGAATCTAAAGTAATGGTTTACTTTCAGTTCAGCGAAAGCACAAAAACGGGAACTTTTAGTAAGGGGCCCTTTGCAAAAGCAAAAGCCGTGTTTAATATCCTTTCTGAACGTTATTTATCTAAAGCCGTAGCCAAAGCTGTGAAAACACCTTTCTCGCTCCAATGGTTTGGCACTTCAGTAATTGACCATCCGACAGTAAAAGAGGCTGATATTATACACCTGCACTGGATTAACCATGGCTTCTTATCTCCAAAATTCCTGGCAGAAATTGATGAGTTGGAGAAACCAGTAGTTTGGACATTTCATGACAGTAACGCATTTACAGGTGGTTGTCATGTACGTTACTCATGCGAAAATTACTTTAAAGAATGTGGGAACTGCCCTTTACTTAGGTCGAGTGGTAAAAATGATTTCTCGCACAAAACATGGTTGCGTAAGAAAAAAGCTTACTCGGAATTAAACTGTCATATTGTTGCCCCAAGCAGATGGATGGCCGATTCAGTTAAACTGAGCAGTTTAATGGGATTTAGAGAAGTAACGGTTATCCCAAACACAATTGAGACTGAGGTTTTTAAACCTTATGTAAAATCTGAAGCCAAAAAAATACTTAAGATAGATCCAAAGAAATTTGTACTGATGAGTGGTTTTATGCCGTCTAAAAATGACAAGCATAAAGGCACATCTTATTTAATAGATGCGCTAAATGATCTTGCAACAAGACCGGGGATTATTAAAGAGAATATAGAACTGGTGATTTTTGGCAATAAGGATAGTGCCGAAATGCCGGAGTTTCCGTTTAAGACAACATTTCTAGGCACCATTAGCAATGACGCCCACCTGGCCAAGTGCTATTCGGCGGCAGACGTATTTATAACCCCCTCCCTTGAAGATAATCTGCCAAACACAGTAATGGAAAGCTTATCGTGCGCAACGCCTGTAGTGGCCTTTAAAACAGGCGGGATACCAGACATGGTAAAACATCTTGAAAATGGGTATCTGGCAGAATACGAGTCATCTGAAGATCTTGCTACAGGGATAGAGTGGCTATATCACGATGAAAATGCGCCTGAAATTCAGAAAGAAGCAAGAAGAACAATTTTAAATCAATTCTCTGAGCAAGTAATTGCAGAAAAACACTTATTATTGTATCAGTCACTGATAGATTTACAACCCCGATAATTTTTTAGATTCAGAACCGCATGCAGCCAAAGTTAAGTGTTATTACTATCGTTTATAATAATGTAAAGGATATTGAACGCACCATGCTTTCTGTGCTGAATCAAACCTATCAAAACATTGAATACATCATTATTGATGGCGCTTCAAAGGATGGTACTGTAGAAAAAATCTATAATTATAAATCGAGGTTAGCCCAGTTTATCTCTGAACCCGATAAGGGCATATACGATGCCATGAATAAAGGGCTAGCGCTTGCAACCGGGGATTATGTGCTTTTCATGAATTCCGGGGACGAGATTTATGCACCTGAAACAGTAACCGAAGTATTTCAGAGTGCTGCATCGGCAGATATTTATTATGGTGAAACTGAAATGTTTGACCAGGACTGGATCAGCTTGGGCCAAAGACGACACCATGCACCTGAGCACTTTGACTGGCAAAGCTTCAGGTATGGAATGAGTATAAGTCACCAGGCCATCTATGTTAGAAGAAGCCTGGCAGAGCCTTTCGACTTAAAATACAAGTATAGCTCCGATATTGACTGGATCATTAAAGCTGCCAAACATGCTTCGAGTATTGTGAATACACATATTTACGTGGCCAAATATCTGGTGGGCGGAATTTCTAAGAAAAAGCATCTGGCTAGTCTTAAAGAGCGGTTTCACATCTTCACAAAGTATTACGGTCTAATTCCAAACCTGATTAATCATATTTTTATCGGGATTAACCTGGCTCAGTATTTTATCCGTCACCGCAGAACCAACGATTAGTTTCATAAATGCCTTTTTTGCGTCAAATATCGTTACCTAAAATAGATGCACCTGATTATCCATTTTCTATCCCTGCGTTTAAGGAAGGAGTACTGTTAAAAATAAACAGCAATGTTACCTTTTTTGTTGGAGAAAATGGTTCAGGCAAATCTACCTTGCTGGAAGGACTTGCAGAACATTGTGGATTTAACCTGCGCGGAGGAAATCGCAATCATAACTTAAATACCGGACATAATTTTGAGGGCTATGAAAATCCATTAACACAACATCTGGGCTTACAATGGATACCCAGACGTATTACTGAAGGATTTTTTATGAGAGCAGAAAGCTTCTTTAACTTTGCAGATTACATAGATGAAATAGCCCTATCTGATCCCAGGATATTTGAGGCGTATGGAGGAAAATCGCTTCATCATCAATCACATGGAGAATCATTTCTGGCTCTTTTTCAAAATCAGTTTCAGAGTGGAATTTATATTCTGGATGAGCCTGAGGCTGCATTATCACCAACCAGACTGATGACCTTTATGTCAATCATTAATAATCTCGAAAGATCGGGAAGGGCGCAATTTCTGATTGCGACTCACTCCCCGATGCTTCTTTGTTATCCTAATTCACAAATCTTTAATTTCGGCGAAGACGGACTAAAAGAGACCTGCTACGAAGAAACGGAGCATTACCGTTTAACCAGAGGTTTTCTGGAAAATCCGGATGCCTACTTCAGGTTTTTATTTGAATAGCCAGATTACGGATTTGTAGACCAAAGACCTGCTTCTTTTACAAATACCCTTCTGTTTAATTTTAACTGGGCAACAACCAATTCGGCAAAGTCTTCTGGTTGCATCACCTTATCGGGATTTCCGTCAGTCAATTTGAGATCCTTAGCCATATCGGTTGCAATGGTACTTGGCAATAGCGTGCTTACGCGGATGTTGTGCTTACGCACTTCCTGCATTAACGACTCTGACATTCCTATTAAACCAAATTTTGAAGCGCTATAGGCACTGGTTACTGCCGCGCCATTTTTACCTGCTGTAGATGATATATTAATAATATCACCGGTTTTTCTTTCTATCATTTCAGGTAAAACTGCCCTGGTGGTGTAATAAGCACCAAATAAGTTTACTTTAACAATCTCTTCCCATCTTGACGGTTCCAACTCCAGGAAAGGCCCAAAAGAAGCAGTTCCGGCATTATTAATTAAAATGTCAATTACACCCAATTCAGATTTAACCTTTGTAACCGCGTCATTCACATTTTCAATATCAGAAACATCGACTGTAGCAATTGCTGTTTTAACCCCATATTGCTTTAATTCCTCTGCAAGAATTTGTAAATCCGATATTGTTCTGGCCATTAGACCTATATTGACGCCTTCCTGTGCCAAAGCAATAGCCATTGCTTTTCCTATTCCCTTACCTGCTCCGGTAATGATTGCGTTTTTACCTTTTAATGATTCCATAGTATCTTTTATTAAAATTCAAAAATAACAAAAAACAAAAGCCTGTTTCTTGCGAAACAGGCTTTATGACTTATCAATAGAAAATTTCCTATTTATACAATTTTATTAAGCTTACGCGCAGCTTCAGTTAAGTGAATTTTACGTAAACGCATGCTTAACGGTGTTACCTCGATGTACTCATCAGCCTGGATGTATTCCATAGCTTCTTCCAAAGAGAATTTAATTGCCGGAGCAATACGCTGACTATCATCTGTACCAGAAGCACGCATGTTAGTTAAAGCTTTACCTTTTACAATATTAACTACCAAGTCATTATCACGGATGTGCTCTCCTAAAATTTGTCCTTCGTAGATATCTACTCCCGGATCAACAAAGAAACGACCACGATCCTGTAATTTATCAATTGAATAAGCTGTAGTGCTTCCTTTTTCCATAGAAACCAATACGCCATTCAATCTACCAGGGATAACAC
>NZ_JBFTNT010000037.1:0-38109 GCF_056397585.1 Pedobacter sp. 05L430
GCTATATTCATGGATGAAACACAATCTTTTACCTTTAATCTGATTAATTCACTGAAGATTTCGGAAGTTAAAAAGACCTTTTCCAAAGGAGAATTTATTTTAAAGAAAGGAGAAATAGAAAGGAACATATACTTTGTTGAATCAGGTGCAGTTCGGGTTTTTCTTTTATCAGAATATGAAGAACAAAGCATCCGCTTTGGTTTTGAGGGCTCCATAATCAATTCTTTAGCCTCCTATTTTAGCGAAAGTCCATCAGAATTTTATATTGAAGCCATCAGGAAAACAACTTTGCGAGTGCTCCCTAAAGAAAAGGTATCAGCGTTAGTAAATGGAGATCTTGATAGTTTAGCCGGCTATAAATCTTTATTAGAAACAGTAATTATCGAACAAATCGAGAGGGAAGTTGATCTGCTCACAGTTTCTCCCACAGAACGTTTAAAACGGGTCTTACAAAGAAGTCCCCACCTATTTCAGCATGTTCCATTAAAATATATAGCATCCTATCTTAGGATGACTCCTGAAACTTTGAGTCGCATTCGAAATTCTTGATTTCAATCAACAGCCAATAAATTGTTTCTTTTCATTTTTGTATAAATTAATAACAACGATGAAGATAATAAGTAGTCAACTGATAGAGAATCTTTTAATTATAACCGCAAATTCTACCGAAAAAGTTAAGCAGCTCAGAGAATTGAATATTGATGAGTTGAATAAAAAATCTGCACCAAATAAATGGAGTATTTTAGAATGCATTGAACATTTAAACCTGTATGGCGACTTCTATCTTCCGGTCATTGAAAGCGCGATTCGTTCCCAAAAGGTGACACGCAATTCAGGGATTTTTAAGAGCGGTATCATTGGAGATTATTTTGTGAACCTGGTAAAGATAAAACCAGACGGGATCAAAAAAATGTCTACAACAAAGGAAATGAACCCCTTTGGAAGGCGCCTGACAGTGACAACTATTGATCGTTTTTTAATGCAGCAAGCACATTTAAAGTCATTATTAACTCAGGCAGAACAGGTGAACATGACCAAAACTAAAACACCGATCTCGCTAACCAAACTCATCAAATTAAGGCTTGGAGATACCCTAAGGTTTACAGTACACCATATTGAAAGACATGTTGCTCAGGCAGATAACAATAGATATTAGATGAACATCTCCCCCGGATGATTTATTTTATTTTGCCCGATGATAGGCTACCAGCTCCTCAATTAAAGAGGGAATAATTAGCCCGGGCTTCATATTGAATTCAGTTAAAACCTCCAGCAGTGCATTCTTGAAATGATAGGCAATTGAGCCTACGCAATTGAATGAATAAGCTGTATATCCGGGATAACAGCTAACCAGATTTTCGAAGAATTGCTGAAAAGATGTTTTTACTATCCGATAACTGTAATCTGCATCCACTTCCGGATGATTAAGGAATTTAGCAAATTGGGCACAAAACCGATTTGGCATTGGTTCGATATACACTTGATGGATAATCTCTTCAGCTGAAAAACGGTATAGCTTTTCGAATTGGATACGAACAGACGATGGCATTTTATTCCTTAAGTAATCACTAAGAATCCTTTTTCCAATAGCACCTCCACTTCCTTCATCCCCCAGTATAAACCCCAGTGAATCAATATTTTTAACAATATTTACTCCATCATAAATGCAGGTATTTGTTCCTGTTCCGAGTATCGCCGCAAAACCGGATTTCTGTCCGAGCAGCCCCCTTGCAGCTGCAAGCAAATCGACATCTGCATATAACTGTTTGCAATTACTAAAAACTGAACTCAATACCTCATTCATCAACCCGGTTTTGTCGGCCTCACAGCCTGCACCATAGAAATAAAGCGTAGCAACTTCCATTGGATCAATATGCACAGAAATGCTACTGCGAATGGATTCAATCATAGCTGATTTGGCAAAGAAATAAGGATTATACCCTTCGCTTTTAAAGTAAAGGCTCTTGCCCGAGTTCTTGATCAGGCACCAGTCTGTTTTAGTTGAGCCACTGTCGGCTATTAAAATCATGCTTCCGTTGTTTAAATAAATCAGCTATTCTTCTTTCCCACTTTATGACCGGCGATTGCATAGTAACCCACTGCCAGATAGCATGGGATCACCATCAAATAGGCCTGCTGGGGGTTCATATGGTCTGCTAAGTACCCATACAAAAGTGGCAGTACTGCCGCGCCGGAAATTGCCATCACCAACAGTGAAGACCCCGCTTTGGTAAATTTACCCAGGCCTGAAATGGCTAATGGCCATATGGACGGCCACATCAATGAATTTGCCAGCCCTAGCAGGGCCACAAAAACGACTGAGGTTAAACCCGTGCTGAACATAGCCAGTACTGTGAATACAATACCTAATACTGCAGAACTCTTAAGTGCTGTTTCCTGACTAAAATACCTGGGAATGCATATAATCCCTATCAGGTATCCGGCAAGCATGCTAATCAGTGTAAAAGAAGTAAAAAATTTAGCCATTGTCAGTGGAATACCCTGATAGGCCCCATAGCCAATAATGCTATTCCCTGCGATTACTTCTACACCAGTATACCCAAACAACACTAAAACCCCAATGATCAGGTGCGGAAATTGAAAAACGGAAGTCTTTGTACTTTTTTCCAGATCATTCTCAGCTGCATCCAGTTCTTCCTCGTCAATTTCGGGTAAAGCAGAAAAGTAGATCACCGCCGACAATGCGATAAGCACCAATGTAATAATTGCATATGGCAGAATTACCTTAGCCGCCAGCCCATTTAATTCGACAAGCTTTTGGGCACCATTTAAGGAACCCAGTTTACTTTTCAATGCGTCTGCATCATTTAGGATTACTGCACCCAGGATTACAGGGGCCATTGCTCCGGCAATACCATTACATATCCCCATAAAACTGATCCTTCTTGCTGCGCTCTCCCTGGGACCCAGAATGGTCACATACGGATTTGAAGCCGTTTGCAATACAGTAAGTCCCGCACCTTGTACAAAAAGCCCGAGCAAAAAAATAGCGTACTGCCTGTTCAAAGCAGCGGGGATGAAAAGCAAGGAGCCTGCTGCGACAAGCAGCAATCCGAGCGACATTCCTTTTTTAAATCCGGTAGCTTTTAAAAGCCATCCGGATGGAACACCCATCACAAAATAGGAAATGTAAAAAGCAAAAGCTACCAGGTAGGATTGGAAATTATTGAGCTCACAAGCAATCTGCAAGTAAGGGATCAGCACTGCACTTAGCCAGGTCACAAAACCAAAAATAAAGAACAATACACCAATGATGATCAATGGGTTAAGCAGGTTATTTTCTACCTTGACGGCAGGAATTTCTTTAGTCATGACATCCATACCCTAACGATTTTCATTCTTTACTTTATCGATTACAGTTTCATAAACTGATTCCGGAAATATAGCGGGTTGAGCATACCAGAAAAATGAGCCGAAACCTTCATAAGTACCGGATTTGATATGCCGGGAGGTAGGCAAATAGCTAGACACGTCATTACAATAACCAGCTACACTTACCAGTTTGCCTGGCCAAAGGTTCTTAATACCCAGGCTGTAATCAGTAACTACCTCACGTGACAATCCAATCAATTTCCAGTTACCGATATTGAACGTCTGAATATAGACAGGCATGGACGCCGGTATTTTCCCAGCCTTATTCAGATCAAGCATGCGGTCGGCCCATCGAACATTCTTTTCTTCTTCTACATTTTCGTTATGCTTATCATTCTCTTCCCTGAAAGCCAACATTTCCTGCTCTGTCCATTTTTTTACAGGAAAATTGATAGAGTCCATGTAAAAGCTAATCTCACCATCCAGTTTTTGCAGTGGGCGATTTAAGACAGATAGTACATCAGCGGCGAGTGATGCTCCTGTTCTCTGATGATTTTCATCAACCGGGTTAATGTCGCCCCCACAACCCTGAATAAACATGGCATTGGAAATACTGTTCTTATCGGTAAGTAACTTTCTGGTCACCCCCGGAAAATTAGGACTAATGGTAAACATCTCGGCGCCCTCGTTCTTGAAAACCGCATGACAGCCCGTTAAAAATAACAGCGTTCTCTGTTGGTTCTTTTTATTAACCACACTCAATACATCTACATCATTATCATAAGGCACATGTGCTCCGGTAAGTGCTCTATTTGCACCTATCGCAGTTTTTCCCCTGCCAAAATATAGGTCGGCCGGTTGCATAGCTTTGATTGCTGCTCCTATCGCTTTCACAATGGCAGGTCTCAATGTTCCATTCATGTATAAACTATCTGGTTGCTGAACAAACTCAGGCCAAGCTGGCCAGTGCTGTGCTACGGGTCCAAAATGTGTGTGCGAGGAATTTACCATGACTGCTGCTGCCGGGATGCGGTATTTTCTATAAACCTCCTGTTTAACTGAAGTTACAAAGTCATAACCAAGGCCACAGAGATCTGCGCCCACCACAACCACCGTTTGCTTGCCTGATGATACTGCCAGTGCAGTAACTGAAAGATCACCTGTTGTTAGGTGTTTACCGGCAAACACAGAATTATCCTTAGTTAGGCCATACAAAGTATGGTTTCCTACTGCTATGGATTTTAGGTGTACATCGTAAGATACACCGTTGTATCTCGCAATTTTCGTCCAGGCTGCATTTCTATGTTTAAGATCCAATTTCATCAGATCGTCGCTTGCAGTTAATCCATACAAAGCCCCATCATAAGAAACCATGCTGACAAGGCTACTTAAACTGCTCAGCTTTGTCCAGTTTAGTGTTTTGCTTTTTAAATTCGAAAAGCTGATTACCCCATTTTGATCAGCCACATAGAGAATGTCATTAAAAATCGTAATACTTACTACCCCCTGGAGGGCAGCTAACTTTTTCCAGCTTAACGTACCGGAAAAACCGGACTGTAAAATCTCTCCCTTATCATTTACCGCATAAAGTAGTTTTTTTCCGGCAGCAAGCGCGGTTATGCCATCGCTCTTCCCAATGCCTTTCCAATTCAGGGTCTCTGCCGCCTTTGTCATCAGCAACTGGTTATTGCTTATTACAAATAACGCCTCATTATTTCCAGTAAAAGCCGTGCAGTTCTGCAATGCTGTTTTTTTTATCCAGTCGAGGCTAAAACGTCCTTCCCTGGGGTAACCGTAACCAGCCAAAGTCAGGGAAAACGGATACGTTGAGGGCTCAATGCTGGTTTTGGCAAAGCCCGATTTGTACAGCACCTGGGCATTGCCAGTAAAACTGATGCAACACAAACTGCAAATGAGCAGACGGGTTATTTTATTTAGGATTTTCAGATACATTAGAAGAATATGGTTAAGGGTTTTTGAAAATAGTTGTCGTATTTACACTTCGTTTCCCAGATGGGGTGATCACAATAGACTTTAAAGCCCTGCGCTCGCCCTTATTTAGTATAATCCGTATTGGTTTTTCATATACAAAATCAGTTTCCCTGGCATCCTGACCTTCAAAATTATAATAGATTCTCGCGCCCTCAACAGGGACCTTAAGTTCCAGGTTAAAATCCGCTCCAATCAGAGTAGTATCCGAAAGACCTATTGGACCAGGCACCCGGTATATTTTATCTGTTTTATCCAGAACGGCAAGATGCTTCGGTAGCCTTTCCTCAAAAAAGCTAACCGAATCCTTCTTTTCAAGAGGTGTCCAGGCAATCTCAGCCAATGCCATTAAGCGAGGATAGAGCATGTATTCTACCTTGCGGTGTGTATCCATGTGTTCTGTCCATATGGCTGCCTCAACCCCGATGATGTGTTCTTTCTCTTTATCAGAGAGCACTGCAGGTGTAGGATCATAGTTATAAACCCGCGGCAAAGAATTGTAGCCCCAACCGATGGCCAGGGGTTCCAGCTCCCGTTTGCCCTGTATAAAATCGAAATAAACATGTGAAAGGGGTGACATTACAACATCATGTCCCTGTTTTGCAGCTTTGATCCCTTCCTCTATGTTACGCCAGCTCATTACTGTTGCATTTGGTGCAAGACCACCCTCGAGGATCTCATCCCAGCCAATAATCTTTCTCCCCCTGGAGTTCACAAATTTCTCGATCCTTTTTACAAAATAACTCTGCAGCTCAAATTCATTTTTCAGGTGATTGTCTTTAATCCGTTTCTGGCAAAATTTACAGACCTTCCAGCGTTCTTTAGGGCATTCATCACCTCCGATATGAATATAAGGAGAAGGGAATAACGCCATAACCTCTGTGAGCACGTCTTCCAGGAATTTAAAGGTATTTTCTTTGCCTGCACAATACACATCTTCAAATATGCCCCAGTGCTCAGCGACTTTAAATGGCCCGGGATTGTCACCACAAGCCAATTCCGGGTAAGCCGCCAGCGCTGCCAGGGAGTGTCCTGGCAGTTCAATTTCTGGGATAACTGTGACATGTCTTTCTGCTGCATAGGCAACCACCTCCCTGATCTCGTCCTGTGTATAAAAACCACCATAAGGCAGGTGGTCATTACCATTAAGCGAATCTGTGTAATTACTGATTTGCGTACCGGCACGGAAAGCACCTACAGAGGTAAGTTTGGGATATTTTTTAATCTCAATTCGCCAGCCGTGGTCTTCGGTAAGATGCCAGTGATATACATTCATCTTGTATTTTGCCAGCATCTCAATCTGGCTTTTAATAAAGGAAACCGGATAGATATGGTAGCCTACATCCTGCATTATTCCTCTGTAAGCATAGCGAGGGCTATCGCTAATCTCCAAACAGGGAACTTCAGGTTTCTGATCCTTTACGCTGATCAACTGAAATAGCGTCTGTAAGCCATAGAACATACCTGCATCGTCGCCCGTAATTTCAATTACTGCCGCACCTACCCTAAGTGTATACGACTCCTTGACCCTTGCCTTTGCAGATACAAAAGAAATTACCTGGTTCGATTTTTCAGGCTTTCCGGAAAGAAGTCTCAGGTTAATGCCATAGTTTTCGTACAAGTATTCATGAAGCTGAACGGCGCTCTTCTTTGAGGTAGCATCTGAATAATGAATTACAGTATTACTACCGACAATAAAGCTCCCTCTTTTCAGGTTCAACTGTGCAGGCGCTGGAATCAACTGCACTTTAGGCGCACCAGACTGCGCATAACCAGATATGACCAGGAGCGCCCACAAACAACAAATAAAAATGTATTTCAAAGTTTTATATTTAGCGTTCTAAAATAATCAGTCGTGATTTTTAACCAGTTTTTCCATCGCATTTTTTACAGTACCATACTGTAAAAGCAATGACTTAGCCTCATTATAGTTGTCAATTTCGGCTTTTTTCATCAGCATTTTAACGCCCCTGTCCATGATCTTATCGTTAATGAGTTTTACATTGATCATGTTATTGCCTTCTATCCTTCCCAGTTGAATCATCACTGTGGTTGATATCATATCCAGCAACATCTTCTGTGCAGTACCGCACTTCATTCGGGTACTTCCTGTCACAAATTCGGGACCGGTAAGTACTTCAACAGGATAATCAGCCTGTCCTGCAATAATCGAGTCCGGATTGCTCACAATGCAGCCTGTTGCAATGTGATGTGCACGACACTGTTTTAGGCCCTCCAGAACGAAAGGCGTACTTCCACTTGCGGAAATACCCACCACAATATCTTTTTCTGAGATGTTTGCTGCATTGAGCCTGTCCCAGGCTTCATTCAGGTCATCCTCCATTTCTTCCAGTGCATCTATGAGCCGGTCCTCTCCTCCGGCAAGCACAGCATTGTAAATTCCTTTGGGTAGGCCGTAGGTGGTAGGTAGCTCGATCACATCGAGTACAGAGAGTCTGCCGCCGCTACCGGCTCCGATGTAGAACATCCGGCCGCCGTTCTTTAGTTTATTCACGATAGCGGTAATCAGGCAGTTTACCTGCGGTAAAACCTCCTGAATTGCTTTTGCCACTTTATGGTCTTCTTGATTAATAGCACTGGTCAGTTCCTCAACTGATTTGGTTTCCAGGTTATCATAAAGGGATGATTGTTCTGTAATAGGTATCATATGTTATTCGTAATTTATTTTTTGTTCTTCGTTAATTTAAGTTTCTTGTATGCGGCAGTGATCTGCTTGCCATATTTAGCATACATTTTTTTTGATATTTCTGTAGGATCTCCTGTTGGTTGATCCGGATATTGCTCTGTACCATTTACCCAGTTCCATTCCCAGGTTTTTACTTTTTCAGTAAAGCCCTTTTGGTCAAATACTTTTTTCGTTTTTAAAGCATCACTGGCCTCGGAGATAAACATCTTCCATCTTTTTCCGTAAAAGCCATTAAACAGACCCGACCATTGCTTGTTTGCATATTCGTGAAGTACAGCATCTTTCCCTCCCCAAAGGGTGATCAGATCTCTTGCGTTTTTTTCATATAATCGAGACTCAGCGGTATTGGCACCCCATTTTTTTGCATCGTTGAGCCACTTCCCAAGCAACAATTCTCTTCGGGTACCCATCAGCTGGTCCATATCGGCAATCAGTTCCATGAATTCTGCAGTATGTTGTTTAAAGCCGGTAATGTTTTTTTGTTTGAAGTCTCTGGCAAACTGTTGTTGAACAACTGAGGCATAATTGGCCAGCACCTGCGTGCCAATGCTTACCAGATCAAACTGGTAGCAATCATTACGCTTAAATTGCTGAGCCGCAGCCAGCATATTCTCCCATGCCGGCACCAACGCAAGTGGATCATACGGCAAATCTGTAGCGGCCCAATCATTGTCTTTTTCAAAGGTTGGTCTTGCTACCACAATGGTCTCATAGCTGCCTTCTTTAGCATACACTGTTTTATGTAAAATATCCCAGGCTTTTTCTGTGTACGGGTTCTTTTTTCCGTAACGACTGTGGGCATATCCTTTTAACCACTCGTTCACGTTTACGGGCTGATCGCTCCATACGTGATTGAGCATAAGCGAATAGATAACTGGATTTTGCTCTATCCCTTCAGGCACCAATCCGACTCCAGACAGGTTACCTTTATTAGGATCATGAACCATTTCTGCAGGCTCTTTAGCGATATAATCAAGGTTGCCGAACAGTGGATTCCTGCCGCCAAAATTGTGAAGCATGCACCATATCCATGGTTTCCCGAAAAAGGATTTGGTTTTGGTCCATATAGGCTGTTCATCGGCAAAAAGATCCAGGATGATTAATTTATCATCCGGTACTCCGCTCAAATAATTGTTGATGCGCTCAGGCTGCCAGAAATCCCTTCGGTCCCAGAACAACCATCCCTGCATCACCCATATTGCTTTTGGGTCGGTTTTGGCCATACCATCATATACTGCCTTGCCGATTTTACGTACGTAGGCAGAATCCTGGTGTGGAAGATCCATTTCATTGAAGGTATCGGCCCCGTATAAATGATTTTCCAATCCAAAGGTCTTTTGTTGTTCCTGCATAAACCTGTCGGCTATCTGCTGAAACATAGGATCTTCCGGGTCAAGTACATAAGCATCTGCAAAACGGCCTTCCCAGTTCACCTTGTCAACTTTAGCGTTAGGGAATCTTTTTTTGAATGTTGGGGGCACATGACCGCTAAAGGCAGGAAGGATTGGTTTCATACCCAACTCCCGTTCGCGAAGCAGGATCTTTTTCTGTAGTTCCTMGTGACTTTTCATCCAGCTTTTTGGCAAAGGACCATTCAACCCATCAATATTACCTGCCCAGAACCACATGAAATATGCCGGCCCGGTAAAAAAAGCATCCATGTCTGCGTCATCAAAACCAAAGCTTCTGTAAACCCGGTCCCACAGCGCATTCTGTCCAGTCATAGCAAGCGGCATATTGATCCCATTCAATGCCATAAAATCAATTTCCCATTGCCAGCGCTCCCAGTCCCACCAGGACGCAGTATAATTGAAGGTACAGTAATTGAAATAATGACGGTAATCATGCGGTGTAACCTTATGAATTGAAGAGGTATCTTTGTCTTTAGCCCAGACCATTTGAATGGCAAAGGTTAAACAAAACAAGAGTATAGCAGTTTTTCGGCACATTAGCGGTATTTTATTCATTATTATATCTTTTTGAATCAGTTATTATTTTCTACTTTTTTAAAGGCCACAGGCCTTCCGGATTGAATTTATATCGCCACAAATCTCCATTGGCATCCAAAGCCAACAGATCATTGCCGGCAGTAATTACCTTAATATACATATCCCAGCCTGTACCTATCTTCTTCCGTGTACCAAAAACTCCATCCTCTGTTAGTGGATACTGCCACATATCTCCACTGTTTTCAATGGTAATCAGTGAGTTTTGGTAAGCAAAGATTTGTGCCAAACCAGCCCATCCGCTACCAATTTGTTTGATGTTTCCATAATCAAAGTCGCCATCCCCGTTTAAAGGAAATTTAGTCATGTCACCATTTGCTGCAATACCTAATAGCAACCCTTTGAATGGAACAATTGCAGAGAGTGCGCCCCAGCCCTGACCAACCCCTCTCTGGGCCCCGAATGCCCCGTCCTGGCTAAGAAAATACTGGTTAAGATCGCCTGCCCCACTTCCAAATCTTGCGATCAAGCGGTTACCACCAAAGGAGATAATTTTATCCATTACATTCCAGCCGAAACCGATCGTTTTAGGTGGGAGAGTAAACTGTCCGGTAGCTACATCAGCCTTGTACAACAGAAGATCGCCGGTTACCGGCGCTTTACGTATAAAATCGCCGTTAAAATCTATTAAAAAAGCACCTGCATCAGCGCCCATAGACAGCACTTTCTCACGCGGAACTTCACCTGGGGCATATGAGCCTGTAATCAGGAAATAAGTGGTACTGAGTTCCTTATTTAAAGTCACATTTCCAGGTGCAGAAATGCTTACCGGAAGCAGATAAGACTCAAATGCGTTTAGAAAGCCTTTGGTTTTGATGACCAGATTCTGAACTGCAGTTCCCTGTGCACCTTTGGGAATTATTGCTGTTGCCTGCTGAAGGGCATAACTTCCTTCGGGCAGCAACTGATAGGTGGTATTATTTTTCTGATTATAGTCGGCAACCATTTCGGCCGAAACCTTAAAATTTACTGGTATATCGGTTTGGGCCGCTAACGGACCACCCAGATGGGCCGCATAAGGCACTTGATAGTCCTGATCGGTTATACTAATCCCCATTGCAATTGGATTACTTACTGCCTGTGGCATGTACAGGCGTGCATAGGTATCGGCCTGCGGAATATCCAAATCCACTAAAACATCCTTATTGCAAGCAGTCAGGAATATAAAAGCACTTAAAAGTATTGAGGTTAAATTTATCTTATTCATGGTTTTAAGTTTATGGATCATTACCAGCCTGGGTTTTGAATAATATTAGGGGTCTTGTCAATTTCGCTTTGCGGAATTGGGAATAAATAATGCTTAGGCCCCTGAAACACCCTTCTTTCTACCACTGTTCTCTTATAGTAAGCATCATCCTGCAAATTGGTTCCGGCACTGATGTTCATTCCGTAAATAGGCCCATTATCGGTCTGTGCAGCGATCTTCCAACGGTGACAATCGAAGTAGCGATGGGTTTCGTAACTCAACTCCACACGACGTTCGTTCCTGATCCTTTCTCTCATTTGCTGAGCATTAAGACCTGTTGGAAGTGCTGGCATTCCGGCACGTTCCCTGATCAGGTTCATGTATTTATACACATCGGCAACTGGCCCGTCTGATTCATTTAGTGCTTCTGCATAGTCCAGATAAAATTCACCAAGCCTGAAAAATATCCATGTTTTAAGTGAAAACCTGCCCTGGGCAATATTCGCCGTAGGATCTACAGATTTTTTAAGCAAATATCCTGTCGTATTATAATCTCTTCCGGCATTTCCTCTACCATCTGCTCCACTGGACCAGAACTGCAAGCGGCGGTCAATGAAGTAGGCTCCGTTAAAGTTAATAGAAGCATAAAATCTGGGATCCCGGTGCACATACATATTGCTTACCCCTTCCATCCAGCGTCCGGTCATGGCTGTAGCTGTATAACCTGCTTCAGTATATCCGGAGGATTGATTGACCACTGGTGACCCATCACTATTATAACCTAGTATTGGTGCTTTTCCATTGTCCATTTCATAAGCATCTACTTGCTGCTGAGTTGGGTTATACCCATTCCACCCGCCCAGGCTTCCAGGGAAAGCACATTTCTCGGTCATTCCCGGATAATAACCGCCAATATCAGGTGTAGTACAATTACGTGCAAGGATCACTTCAACGTTGTTGTTTTCCAGAAACAATTGCTGGTAATTCTGCACAGGATCTGGATATTTTCTATAAAGCTGATAACCGGCAGCCTCACATTTATCGATACACTCTTTGGCGGCAAGAGCTGCAGCTTTCCATTTTTCGGCCTGATACTGACCAGGGAAAAGTTTTATACCTTCTTTATCTGTGAAGCCTGCATAGTCAGGATTGCCGTTCCATAAAGGGCTTGCCACATACAATAACATTCTTGCCTTTAGCGCCATCGCAGCCGCAGCAGTAACCCGTCCAATATTCCTATCGGAAGTAACTCTCATTGGCAACAAACTGATCGCCCTGTCACATTCTTTAGAAACAAAATCAACACCCTGATCAAGTGGTTGGCGTTTTATTTTAGTGAAATCATCGGCTACTCCTGCATCATAATCCATAATGGGAATCGGGCCATAGATTCGCATTAGCCAAAAGTGGTAAAAAGCACGCAGGTATACGGCTTCACCTATCCAACGGTCTTTATCCTGCTGGGTAAAGTCTTTGCCAAGGGGAGTTCTGTCGATGTATTTCAGAAAAATATTCGCTTTGCGAATACCCTCATACATGTTACGCCACTGCTGACTTGCCACATTATAGGCGTTCCAGGAACCCTTGTTCATCAGTTTTGCAAATTTCTCCGGCCAGGGTACATTCATCTCATCAGAGGCAACTACAAACGGATTAGGATCGACCATGTCGGTAAACCAGTTCTCAAGTGGGAGATCGGCATAAACATCCGATAAAAATGCTTCAGCATACCTGCGTTGAAGAAAAGCTTCTTCAATGGTAATGTCCTCTTCAGGGCTTTTATCCAGAAAATCTTTTTTACAAGAGGAGAACATCAAAAGCTGCACGAACAATAATCCACAGATTAAATATTTCATATCAAATTCTTTTATAATGGTTATTGGTTATATTATTTAAAATCAATCTGCAAACCTGCATTGAATGACCGCTGCAAAGGATACCCACCGGTTCCGTCATTAGATTCCGGATCGATGATCTTAATATGATCCCAGGTATACAAGTTCATACCGTTGACAAAAAACCTGAGGGAGCTTACCCCTATCCTGCCAGACACGCGCTGAGGTAAAGTGTACCCCACTTCAAGGTTACGCAACCTGAGGTAATTCCCATTTTTCATCCAGGTGGTAGAATTCAGGAAATTATTTGGATTGTTACCGACATCTATTGCAGGATACTTCGCACCCCGGTTCTCTGGTGTCCAACGATTGTTGTAATATTCGGTGAGTACATTATTTACCCCCAGACCATCGTAGAAAGGCCACATTGAAGTTCCGCTCAAGAAAATACTCGATTTGGCTGCCCCTGTAAAATACAGGCTAAAATCAAAGCTTTTATAAGATATGGTGCCGCCAAAACCAAATGTCATTTGAGGAAGACGCGGATAACCTACGGGGATCTGGTCATAAGAATCAATTATACCATCACCGTTAATATCCTTGTATTTAACATCTCCCGGTCTTGGGATAGAAAAGCTTTGTTTTGGACTGGTAGCAATATCTTCCTCGCTTTGGAATAAACCTTCAGAAAYGAATGCAAAACTCTGATTTAACGGCAATCCTTTACCGGATAAATAGGAATATCGGCGTGTGGGCTCATCGTTTTCTACAATTGTATTCTTAGCAAAGGTGAAATTACCACGCAAGGAATAGAAAAATCCACCAGATGTAGTATTTCGCATTTCTATTAATCCATCTATCCCCTTGTTTTTGATTGCACCAATATTTCCATAAGGAATAGACCAGGGATAGAATCCGGTTACAAAGGGCACCGTTTGGCGCTGCAAGAGAATACCCGTACGATCTTCATCAAAAGCATCCACCTGCAAGGTTATTTTATCATCCAGGAAGCCAAGGTCCAGACCGATGTTTCTTTTTGTTGCACGTTCCCAGGTGACGTTTTGATTACCGATCTGGTTCTCCTCCATCCCATAGAAAAGCTGCTGATCCGGGCCAAACGGATAAGATTGTCCAACTGTTTTTACAGTGCTTAGAAACAAGAAGCGCTGGTTGATCTGATCATTTCCCACCTTTCCATAAGAGGCTCTTATTTTCAGGTTGCTGATTGCGGATGCATTCCAGAATTTTTCATTTGAAATTACCCACCCGGCTGAGAAGGCTGGAAAGAAACCAAATCTTTTTCCTTTCGGAAAGTTTTCAGATCCATTGTAGCCAAAGTTAACCTCTGCAAGATATCGGTTGTCGTAGTTGTAGGTGACCCTACTGGCTAAGCCCATTCGGCGAAAAGGGAGATTCGACACGGAGCTGCCCGCAGAAAGATCCACATAATCACGCTGATTATATAATAGCATGGAAGTCAGTCCGTGTTTATCAAATGAGCGCTCATAATTCAATTGGGTTTCCATATAAATAGCCCTGTTGCTCCCATTTTCGATGTAATATCCGAGTGGCTTTTCTTCTCTAAACGGTTCACTATACAAATCTTCTCCGGTTTCAGGATCTGTTCCCAGATACCGCTTCACTTCAAATTCCTTGGCCCTTACATTATTGGTCTGACCGTAACGATCATACGAAAACAAACCCCTTAATGATAAACCTTTGGTCACCAGTTCAGACATGTCCCATCTGGCTGCGAAAGTACCCTGCAAGGTACTACGATCTTGTGTACTGTAGCCCGATTGCGAGACCCTTCCCCAAGGATTCCATCCCACAAAGGTTTGGGCACCCCCAGGTGTTCCATCTGGATTCTTAACTGGAAATGCAATTGGCGATATTGTTTTTAAAGATTGAAAGATATCTGGTGCTGAGAATCCGGGATAGTTCCCATTCTGAATAATTCCACCTAGGCCAAGTTGCATGGTAAGACTTTTTGATAAGTTCAGATCAATATTGCTCCTGAAATTGTATCGTTTGATATTGGCATTCGTATTGAATTTATTGGACATATCCTGTTTATAAATTCCATTCTGAAGGGTATAACCAACATTGGTATAATACTTAATGATTTCATTACCACCGGTAACACTTAAATTATTGATGGTTTGCCAGGTATCACGCTTCAATACCGCATCTGTCCAGTTCGAGTTGGGATACAGGTAGGGATCTGAGCCATTACCAAATTTTTCGAGTTCTTCAGCTGACCACCTAGGCTGTTCACCAGAAAACATCCTTGCCTCATTCATCAGGGAGGCATATTCTTGTCCGTTAATATATTCTGGCAGCCTTAAGGCATGTAAAGCCGCCGCTTCTGTACGGAATGTTACAGCTGGCTTGCCGCTAACTCCGCGCTTCGTTGTAATGAGAATAACTCCATTGGCACCTCGCACGCCATAAACAGCGGTAGCAGATGCATCTTTTAGTATCGTAAAGCTCTCTATCTCCTGAGCATTAATGTTATTCATATCACGCTCCACTCCGTCTATCAATATTAGCGGTGCGTTGTTTCCAAAAGTTGAAAGTCCTCGTATATAAACCTGCGCAGCATCATATCCGGGCTCGCCGCTCGCCTGACGGGTAATGATGCCAGGCAGTTTACCTGCAATTGCATTGGATAATGCCGGGGTGGAAACCCGTTGAATCTCTTTGACAGAAATGGTAGACAATGAACCGGTAACGGAAATTTTCTTTTGCGTACCATAACCAACGACGRTTACTTCATTTAATTTATTCTCCTCATCGGGTTCAAGCTTAATTTTGAACTCTTGTGATGAACCAACTCTGATGGTTTTATTCTTATAACCGATAAAAGAAAATTGCAGGGAATCATTGTCTGAATTAACCGACAAAGAGAACTCACCCTTCTGGTCAGTCACCGTTCCCTGCGCGCTTCCTTTTAGTCTTACAGAAACCCCGGGTATGGCTTCATCTTTTTCATCAACCACTTCGCCGCGGATAACTCGGTCGGCGACTTGAAAAGGCCAGCTTTTGGCTTTTACTTCTGTTACCAGGAACAGAATGATCAGAAATGCTAAAATTTTATTCATATAAGTTGTTTGGTTTAGTGGTTCAAAACCGCAAAAAAGTAGCACAAAAAACAATAAACGTCATCAAAAATCCCTCACAGATAGACAAAATTATTCTTTTTGCGTTTTTTATGCGTTTTATAATACAAGTATAACCGCAAAATTCATAACTTCCAAATGTTTTAACAGAAAAAAATTTTACTTTTGTTAAATCTGTTATAAACTGCTTATGCGTAAAGAAGAAAGACACAAACTGATTATGAGGGAAATCAACCTCCACAATAAGGTCCTATCAGCCGATCTGAGTACTTTATTAAACATTTCTGACGATACAGTCAGGCGTGATCTGAAGGAGCTGGCCGAATCAGGTAAAGTCCTGAAAGTTCATGGAGGTGCTGCGAGCAAATCTTTTATTGCCCCCTTTAATTTGCAAAATGAAGTATATGCGCTTGCAGAAAAGAAAAAAATTGCAGAAAAAGCCCTCAAACTGATTAAAAATGACATGGTTATTCTTACAGAGGGTGGAACTACCATTCTGGAACTGGCCAAAATGATTCCCAAAAACCTAAAGGCAACATTCTTTACTGTTAGCCCTCAGGCAGCCATTACCCTATCAGAACACAGCAATTTGGAGGTGATTACTATAGGGGGAAAGCTAAGCAAAAACGCAAACCTGCATACCGGAACAAGTGTAATTAACGAGCTATCCGACCTTAAAGTAGACCTTTGCTTACTTGGCGCCAACGCATTTTCTGTAGAAGAAGGCCTTACTGATATGGACTGGGAGATTGTACAGGTAAACAAAGCCATTGTGAATGCTTCCAGAAAAGTTGCGGTTTTGGCGATTGCAGAAAAGTTAAATACATCGCAAAGAATCAGAATATGCCCAATCAATAAAATAAACTACCTGATCACAGAATTACCACCAGAAAGCCCCTACCTGGCCAACTTCAGAAATGATGATTTGAAACTTCTTTAGCATAGAACACGCTCCGCCAAGCTATCAAAATAATTCTTTGAATGGATCTACCTCCATTCCAGCGGAGCGAGAAACAAACCTTTTTTATCCCAGCCTGTATTGGAGATAAACCATCCTTCTTTTTTATCATAAATAATTTCAGCAGCATGGATAGGAAGCGAACAAACCAGGTTCTTTTCAGGAAAATTTTCGGGGTCCTTAGACCAGTATACATCTGTTTGATTGTATTGGGTCATTGCCCTGCATATAAAAAGGTAGAAAATTCCATTTCTATGTACAACAAAAGGACTCTCAGCATCCCCTCCCCAATCTACCACATAAGGTTGGATATGCACAATTTTCGGACCGCCCCAGTGCAACAGATCGGGCCCTGTTCTTACTGCAACTACTGATCGATGGTCGACCTCATTGTAGGTTCTGGTATAGTAATAATAATATTTACTTTTATATTTCATGATATACGAATCACGTGCATGGCCAGGGTCGCTAAAGAGCGGATTAAGTTGATAACGCTCCCAATCTACCAGATTGTCGCTTTTTGCCATGCATAACTGACCCCATGAGGCGTAGTTAGGGGCATCTTTTTGCATATTGCCAATATTATAAAACATATAAAAGGCATTCTTATCTTTTATAACGTGAGGTGCCCACAATACGCGCTCCTTACCTTCCTTCACAGACATGGCATCCCCTTTATCCTTCCATTTCCGCTGCATCAGAGAACCAGAAGTAATGTGGAAGAATCTAGTTTCTCCACCCCATGGCCTGATTGGATGGTGCCCAATGATGCCATACGCATGCCAGATACCATCAACACTTCTTACGAAGGAATGATCATTTGTATACCAGGTAGTGTCTTCTTTTGACCGGGTATCATTTGGATTAAAAATGTGAACAAAGCTCCCTTTTATATACGGGGTTTCAAAAGACTTTTCCTGCTGCGCCATGGCATGCTGACAAAATGTAAAAGCGATTGTCAGCATCGTAATGCTCATTTTTTTCATATCGGTATTAAAACAGGCCAATGATTATTTTATAGGTTTTACTTGTGGCAGCACATAACTATACACCTGATATCTCAGTTCACTCCAAACACTCTGCTCCGGAAAATCCTTTCCCGGATAAAGCTGCTGAATTGTAGGAATAAATTTAATCCTTACTCTTAGTTTAGATAAACCTCTTGTTAGTTTAGCCGGAATCAGGAATTCATCATCTCTGAAACGTCTGTTTGATGTTTCGATCTGATACACTCTTTTCGCCAATTCACCGGCTGGTCTTGAAAACATACAAGTACTAGATCCTGCCAAATACCATATACCCGCTTTTTTCCAATCTTTTTCTTTAATTTTTCTTCCTGATAGGTTCCCGGCAATATAAACTTCCGCAGTTTGATTCGGATAGCGATAATCCAGCGTCCGTCGTAATAGCGCACCCAGGTTATCAGGACTCATACTCACCGTAAACTCAGAAATACCTGATGTATGTCGACCATCTTCTTCATGGGCAGGATAAATCTCTTTGCCGATCAATTCTTTATACCCAGGAATCCTTTTAGGTAAATCCAAGCCCCATGCCCCGGCGGGAAACTTATCCGGCCCCCATTCATATCTCGATAGAATGGTTTCCACTTTGGAAGCCTCTGGTGAATAATAAGCGTGGCGCAGTTCATCATCTTGCTTACCAATATCAATCGAATCTGTTTTAATCAGTGACGCTGATGGCATTCCATACCAATAAGATACAGCTTCATAATGCTCCTGAGAAACGTTTTCGCTATGCTCAAAATTTATAACAGCCCGGTTTCCAAAGGGCATCAGATCAGCAATAAGAAACCGATATGCTGACTGAATAAGATCCTTATCATTTACTGCTGTTTTTTTCTCAGTAGACCCGCAGGGATGACCTGCAAGTGGAAGTGTCATGTTTTCCCCACCCCAATAATCACCTCCTCCTGCCCATTCCWCTGTTCCTGTACCATAGGCCTGGGGGCTCTTGCTGTCATCGAAAAAGAATCTTGGATCACCTTCCAGCGTATTAAGATTGGCATTGTGAGAAAATATAAATGATGTTCCAAGGAAACTTCCTGACCACTGCTGATGTCCTTCTATACCCCGAGTATCTAACCAGGTCATATCCTGACCCAAATCCGGTTTAGGTATATCCTTATAGGTAGCATGAAAATACGCATTTCTGTTGCTGGCTGTTTTCAGCTTTTCGTAACGTATTTCATAATTTATCTCTGCGTTGTCAGGTGCTATGCCGGTAAGTTCAAATTTTGCTGTTTTAAAGAATGGCATAGGATAATAGCAAGCAAGCTCAACTTTGTTGTTTATATAATCATAGCGAATATTTATGGGAAGCCCCTTGACCAAAAACTCCTTTTTCTCGCGATTAAAGAAGGTACCCGCTCCAAAAAAAAGACATAGCGGTGCATCTACAGATGGATATGCTGCATCGTCCCATGTTATTTTTAAGTGAATACGCTCCAAATCCATTGCTTTACTAAGCGGAAAACTTAGCTTAACGGCCCGAACCAGAGATAAGGGATTTTTAAGTGTGGCCAAAGTAATAGTCTTCTGATTCAATTTTAACTGACCTTGCTGTGCATTGATATTTTTGGGGGCAATATCCTTACCTGAAAGGTTAACCAGATCAACAATATCCTGATCTGGCGTTTTATTTACATTCCATGATCTGATGGGCTGAGAAAGGTTTTGCTCATTAGCATAAAGATGATAAATATAATAACCGGTACCATAAAAGGTACGGGAATAAGCAATACTCATCGAATCCTGAAAAGCCATTGGCACCCAGATCAGATCTGCACCTTTTGTAGCGCCCCATGTCCACCCCAATGGCTTAGGAAATGCCGCATTCGGAATAAAGGCGGTTTCTTTCAGCGTTTTAATTGCGTTGACAGGATCGGATGTTGCCGTTTCTTTTACAACATTGTCAATGCCGTCTATCTTAAAATGCCATGGACTGCCATGCCAGTGATTAGTGCGAAAGAAATAGAGGATGCCTTTCCCTTTTACGCTGAGGGTTACGTTCTCATCTTCTTTATTCATAAACAAAAAATGCGAGGCATCACTACCTCCGCCAGTACGATCATAGGTACTTCGCATATAGGCCCTTACGCCTATGCGTTGAAGCGGAAGCTGGTCCCATTTGCGATAGGCATCAAATCCTACTGGTACTGAAAGTACGTTTTGTGCATTTGCGCTTATGGACATTACAGCTAAACTTGCAAGAAGGCATTTTGAGATGATTTTTTTCATATGAGCATCAGTTTTATGGTGTGACTATAGGCCAGTTATCGGTTCTGAATGGAATCAATGGCAATCCATCTTTATTAAAAACATTGCCAATCGAAGTGTCATGAAAAGCATAACGCAGTGCTACAGGATGTTTAACAGAATCACTCCAGGCGATTATTTTATTATCCTTTAAAGTTGCCATGGCTGCGTAAAATATGCTGTCTTTACCTGCAATTTCTATATCGTTAACTTTCTCTCCTTTAATAACCATTCCTGCTGATGCATTGGCAATGGTTATTAAAGCCTTGTTCTTTTCAAAACTGACGTGCGTATAAACGGGACTTTTATATGCATGTATTTTGTGTCCGTAGGTTTCGGCCAATGCCCAATTGGCAAGTCTCCAACCTACATCATGCTTATTTTCAGGATGCACGTTATTGACATCTGTAACCAGATCGGTTGTAGCTACCATACCAGTATTGGGATGAGACATACTTTGCAATTGTGCTTCACGCAAAAGTGCGCCACTATTTACCTTTTTGTAGCTGAAAGGAGCGATCTGAACATAATAAAATGGGAAGTCCTTTTGCCATGCCTTCCGCCAAGCATCTATCAGCGTAATAAATAACTTGCTGTAGGTATTGGCAGTTTCCGTATTATTTTCTCCCTGATACCAAATTGCACCGGCAATTGAATAATTCGTTATCGGTGCAATCATCGCGTTATAGGCATAACCCGGATGATATGGAACCATCCCACTTGGCTGTATCCGGGAGGCAGCTGACTTTAAAGCAGTATCTGCATTTACTAGGCTATCCGGCGTCCATACTTCCGCAGCAGATCCTCCCCAGCTTGCCCCGATCAACCCAATTGGGGTACCGAGCTTTTCATTTAATTTTTTGCCAAAGAAATATCCAACAGCACTAAATGTCTTCAAAGCGCTACTGTCGCATACTTCCCAGCTTCCTTCTACATCATCCTGAGGATATCTTGCCGATTTTTTAGGTATACAAAAGAACCGTATATTCTTATTATAGGCCTGTGGTAGTTCTTCTTTGATATCTTTTAATCCCCAGTTGCCACACATTTCCATATTGCTCTGACCGGAACAAACCCATACCTCACCTATTAGTATGTTAGTAAGTGTAATCAGGTTCTTTCCTTTAAAACCAATCGTGTAAGGCCCCCCAGCACCTGAACCAGGCACAGTAATTTGCCACTTTGCGTCCCTGTCCCCAACAACCTGATAAGATTTTTGATTCCATGATGTGGTGATCGAAATTTTTTCATTAGGATCTGCCCAGCCCCACAGTTTAACATCCATTTTTTGTTGCAACAACATATTATTACCTATAATTGCAGGCAAACGGATATTACCAAAAGAGGAAAAACCAGAGAAGATCATTACACAGGCTAATAATGACAGGATCTTTGTTCGTTTTGAGGTAAATTTATTTTTCATTGAGAATCTTATGATAACGATTAACCCTAAGTTCAGCCTGGGCTTTATGTCCGGCAAACCCCTCCAGTTCGCATAATCTCATGGCATACTCACCTATTAACACACTTGCCTGTGGCGTACATCGTTGATAGGTGCAGTTTTTTAAGAACTTACCAACCCATAATCCTCCGGTATATCTGGCTGCCCTTCCGGTGGGGAGTGTATGATTTGTTCCAATCACCTTGTCGCCATAAGCAACATTGGTTTCCGGCCCTAGAAATAGTGCTCCGTAATTGGTCATATGATCAAGAAAATATTGTGGATTATGGGTAAGTACCTCCACGTGTTCATAGGCCAAAGCATCCGCTTCAAGAACAGCCTCTTGCTCATCCGAAACCAAAATAATAGTTCCATAGTCTTTCCATGCGGCACCTGCAATATCTGCAGTAGGTAGAATAGTGAGCTGACGTTCTATTTCAACTAATGTTTCTTTAGCCAGTTTTTCGGAAGTTGTAATTAATGCCGCTGGCGAGGTCGGGCCATGCTCTGCCTGCCCCAAGAGATCACAAGCCACCATTTCTGCATCCGCTGTTTCATCAGCAATCACTAGTATTTCGGTAGGACCAGCAAACAAGTCTATTCCTACACGACCAAACAGTTGTTTTTTAGCTTCGGCAACATAAGCATTTCCAGGCCCCACAATAAGATCAACTGGCTTTATAGAATTTGTTCCAATTGCCATCGCGCATAAGGCCTGTACACCACCCAGAATATAAATTTCATCCGCACCCGCAAAATGCATGGCACATACTGTGGCTTCGGGTATTTTGTTATTAATCGGTGGCGTAAAAGCAATGATACGTTGCACCCCTGCAACCTTGGCCGTAATAATGCTCATATGCGCTGAAGCTACCATTGGATACCGCCCTCCCGGAATATAGCAGCCAACGCTATTTACAGGAATATTCTTATGCCCTAAAAAAACACCCGGCAATGTCTCCACTTCGATATCCGTAAATGACGCCCTTTGTTGTTCTGCAAAAAACCTTATTTGTTTTTGTGCAAAAAGAATATCCTCAATAACATGRTCAGGAGTATGATCAAGAATTTCCTGAATTTGATTGGTGGTAAGCCTAAAAGATTCAGGCACCCAGTTGTCAAATGACGCAGAATATTCCCTAACAGCCTTATCTCCATTTAGCACAACGTCCTTAATTATTCTTTCTACTGTTTTTCTAACTCGTGAATCTGCTTCATTAATTTCATCTTCACTCTTTCCCTTTTTTATGTACCTGGCCATTTATTATGATTATAATTTTTTATTGATTTCTAATTTCCCCAAAGCTTGGGGTCGTTTCCCTTGTTTTTACGCCATTCGTTGCGCCACTTGTGAATTTCTGCCGGTCCTATCATTGGCATAGGTTTTCTGGCCGCTGCATCAGGTATTTCTGGAACTGCAACTGCCTTATCCTGGTACCAATAAGCCACACTAGCAAGATCAAGGGTAAGCACATTCATGCTACCGTGTTCTATGGTGAACTTCATTGATTTATCAAAGTAGATCGGATCAACAATGTTAAATCGGTATATATGAGTTTTTCCAAGAAAACCGATATCATCATTAACCTTTGGATAACCAAAATAAGGAGTTGAATAAGGTACCTTTGGAGCACCCCAGGAAGTATTGAAGTAATCTTCCGTACCGGTGCCAATTAAAGAAGGATGTTCATCGCCATCAATAAATATCATATCATCACCCTCTCCGTACCAATATGGCGTAGGTGAGTGAACATAGTAGTTCACACCCACAAAATGCCCTTTACCTTTTATATCGGCAATAACGTAATTATCCTTACCGGTTTTATTTGGAATTCCCGGCCCGAACATCCAGTGTTCATTTTCTACGCTATCGGCAGGACCAGTGAGTTCTGTATTGTAGCAGGCATGAAATCTTCCGGCATTAGAGGGAAGGCTTTTCATTTCCACATAGTCTACATAGAAGTACAGCGATCTGATGTCTTTCCCCGACTGATTCTCGATCTCAATTCTTGCACCTTTTGAAAAAGGCATGGCAAAATAACTAACCAAACCATTCCCATTTGTTGGCGTTGCTGCCAATACTGCGGAGGTGAAAAGGTAAGATTCATTCCATCCCTGCCCGAAAAAAKGGCCTATCGGAGATTCGACAGAGGGACGATCATTTCCATCCCAATACATTTTTATAATCACATCATTACGGCTTAACACGTTCGGTTCAGGCCCCATAGTGATCCAGATATGGTTGATCATTCCAGTTCCTTTAACATCAAAAATAATACGCTTTTCCCCGCTTTTTATGTTTTGCAGATTATCGTGATTGTCGCCACTCGAGTCATAACTACTCACCCGTTTGGTTTTTATACCCTGCTGAATAAGCGATAATGCAGACAAGTCATTATTGAAAGTCTGCGCCATGGTGTTGGCAGAAAACAGAAGAAGTACTTGCAGGAAATACATTTTAAATTTCATCTCAGAATAGCTTTAAGTATTATTTATCTGCTTCTTTCATCATTTTTTGTATGGTTGGTTTTGCAACGTCATTGATTTTCGAAGTTGCAGTTACCTCCCAGAAACTTTCCTTTTGCTCAATCTGGGCTTGAGTGGTAACAATCCAACTTTGGATCCAGCCGGTTAAAGTGCACCAGGCTCCCCAGCCCGCGTCCGAATTAGATGCCCAATAATCCCAGCGCCCATAGTCAAAACCTCTTAGCCAAGCACCATCCAGGTCAGGATGTACTTTACTTTGTACCTGAATACGGGTTAAAAAGTCTGAAAGCTTTTCGGTAGCAGCCTTATATTTGGTATTGCCAGTAGCAGCCGCAGCCTCATTAAGGCTAAAAAGCGCAAAATTACAGGTATACAACATACAAGATACCTTTTCACCATTCCTGAATATGAGTGAGCCTTCATCAGTCCCATAATCTTCATTTTTATTTAAGGCCTTAAACATCCCTTTTCCCTTTCCAAGTTCTTCGCTGATCGCTCCGCTTTCATCCTGATATTTCAGAATTTCGTTTATCATTTTATCCAGCCATTGCCTGTGCTCCTCTGTATTTTCTATTCTTACAAGCCAGGCAAGCGGAAGTATCATTCTGGCTCTCTGAGTTTGCATACTACTCCCCCAAAGCCATTTTTCAGGATAGGCATCCATCGTAATTTTGATGGCTTTTTTAGTCCGCTCAAGTAATGGTGCGTAAGCAGTTTTGTTATATAACCATAAGTAACAGGCCCACATCCATGATTCAAAATGTGGCGATATGTTGACCACATCCCTATTCCAGTAATATGGCCATCCATTTTTGATAATATCAGCTTCCTCAAGGCGATCAACTCTAAACCCCTTTATACCTGTAGTTCTGAAATTACCCATAATGGCCTCCGTCAACTCTTTATCCCATTTATCTGTTTTTAAGTAAGATGAGGCAGCAATCATTCCCAGAATTGCACGGGAATTGTCGTCACCATAAAAAGTACCGGCATTGGTAGTCGCCCAGCCAATCAATCCATAGGCAGCGCTTGCAGGATCATTTTTTGGTCCCTGACGCAGGTTTGAATTTTTAAAAACATATTCCATCAGATTTGCCGACTTATCCTTGTAATCCTGATTATTGAAAAGCTTCCCTGCAGCAGCTAAAGTCATCGCGACCTCTCCCTGTACATCTGCCCGCATCCAATAACGATATCCCTGATCCCCCTTATAAGAAATCGTCGAGATGTGTCCCTCCAAAACACCCAATTTCCCATCACCATTAATTCTCGACTGACTTATGGGAGGACCTGTAGGCTTTGTACCGTCACTTCCATATTTTGACACATCTGACGACCAACTTTTATCCGGAAAAAATCTTCCCTTGTAGAACCAGTCTGCACCTTTTTTAACGCTGTTTAACCGTGCCCCCGCAGATAAAATCTCCCTTCTTTCAAACATTGGTTTAACATCCTGATGCCAATATTTTATAGTGACGTCCGAATGGGAAGTTAAATGTGAAATAATGAATTTCAACACACTCTGTATTGCATCCGTGGGACCATAGCGCCCCCTTTCAAAATTACTCAGCCCAGTCATACTTATCATGATATTGTTATTATGTTTAAAAAGCAGTGGATATGCTTTTGTATTTTCCAGACCATATTCAGCTTTATCAAAACCAACCACCTTTGCCAATACAATTAAGGGATCCTTAGCCTGCACTGGTAATACGTGGCAATTATGAATACCCACTAAACTCATATTTTTTAGAGGAGCAGCAAACACATCTTTGGTAATAACGCCCCTTTCCAGGTTAGTTTCCAATGCTTCAGAAGGAATATTTAGACCGGGGAAAGAGGTCGGATACTCTACATAGAGTTTTAGTCCTTTTTGCATTGCTTCACTTAAAATTTTAGCGGTAATGCGGTTGGCGGGATCTATCTGCGGGTAGTTATCTGCGACAATAAGCACCCCTGACCCTCTGGAAGCCGCTTTGACAGCAGCACCAGGTGTACTAAATCTTTTAAGGATATACCCCTCTCTTTTCAGCAGCAGATATAGATCGTTCTTTATATTCCCGTAAAAGAAGAGGTTGCTGCTTTTCGTTAAGCCTTTACTTTGGAAATTGATGATCAGCATCACTGTCAGAAATAAACAGGCGGGTTTAAAAATTTTCTTTAGTTTCATTTGAGTGGTTTTTTATTTTTGGGATGAAAGAAAATGCATGCTCAATTAGTATAAAGTTCTTTTAGCAGCTGCAGCGCTTCTGCTATTAATATATTCTCTGCACCGGCTTCTAAAAATGACCATTTACCTGGCCCAACTTCATATCCACCTTGCTGTAAGGCCAACGCAGTAGGGATATAGCCTATGTTATTTTCTGCGTACGCCACTATTATAGTCTGGTTAAAAGGTGAATTTTGTTCGATTTCGTAGGCGATTTGGGTAAAAGGCTCTCCTGGCAAGAATAAAATGGCCACTAAGCCGAGCCTTATAGCGCTTAATCTTGCCATTGCATCATTTCCGTTGGTCATGTTACTTCCGGGTCTAATAGAGAATTTCCTGGCACGATTAAAAAAAGCGAAAGGCAGGCTAGCTATCATTTCGGAATCACTATTTTCTACAACTTTAGCAATTGCTCTTCCATGTTTCACAGCATAATCCGGACCACAGGAAACTGTAGGCGGATTGATATCTCCGGCAGCGCCATTTAAAAATAGCGCAATACCATTCTCCTCTGATTCTTCCAAGGCAAAGCATAATTCTCCTGGAAACTCGGCTGATAGATGTGGCATACACATTTCATGGACAGGATGACAAACCGCATGTACTAGTGTGGCAATTACATTGTTCAATTCATCTTTGAAACGGATACTGTGAATTCTTCTGTCTACGGGTTCTCTTTCTAATAATTCAGGAGCAATAGGCTGGATAGAATCTGACATGATAACGCCACCCGGGGTAGGAATGCGTCGCTGCATACTATATCCAGCCAGGGTATCTAAGCCAATAAATACCCTGCATGGCTTTAGCAATGATATAGCCTTATCTATTGCTCCTTTAATTTTGTGTTGTACATTCCTTAACCAATCCTTGTAAATATCCGTTAGGTACAAATCAGACAAGGCAACAGATTCCGGCGCATTGTGGGTGTGGGTACAAGTCAGGATCACCCTGTCCGCAGAAATAGCACTGGCTATTTCACTTTTAAAATTATCCCATCCGCCAACGGAAGTATCATTTAGCGCAAGAAGATCAAGGCAAACTACAGCAATCATTTCTCCGCTATTTTTCACGACCAGTACTCTTGCATATAAAGGTGTTCTTATTGATGCAAAAGGCTCGTAAGTTCCATTTACGGAAGAAGTAAGTAATCCTACCTCAAGTGGTGGAGTAATATCAGCAACGGTAGCGCCCGCAAATAACAGCTCTTTACTCATCATACTTATTTTTGCTTTTTTACCCAGTTCAAAGCCTGCTGCCAAAAGGCATCGTAACCTTCCCATAATTCGAAATTAATGCCCCAGTGAGGAGCTGGATCTGACATATAAGTAAATAGGCGGCCTTTTCCATATTCTCCTGCCACTACCAGAGGGTGACCGGTTTCCTTAACCCTTACCAATATTTCTGCATCTGGTTTGGCAGACACCTCATTGTATCCAAAAATCGGAGGAAATTTATCCCACGGCAAACCTTTTACGGCGGGATGCTCAGGATTAACAACTTCAGCAGTAAACCCGGCAGAGGATTCTACCAGATCTTCAACCAACAGACAGTCGACTGGCAAAACGCTATTAAGTAAGCTCCTTCCCCATCCTGATTTGGCCTGTACACCGCTAAAGGATAGCCATCCTCCCAGCATCATCAAGCCACCGCCATTATACACCCATTCTTTGATGATGTTTAAGCGATCGGGAAAGGTTACAATTTTATTTTCACGGCGGGAACGATCAAAGAAGCTCGGATAAAGGTGAAAACATTTGGCTTCCACATCACTGATAACCAGGCATTCAGAGTGTTTTAAATATTCCTCTAATTTTCCGGGTTCTAAACGATATAATTCCCAATTGGCTAAACTTGTAACTTCTGTTATATGTTCAAGTGCCTCTACCATACGTTCACCATAGAAATGCAGGTCGGCATCTTTTGTTTCGGTACCAAAAGGTGTTTCAATAAACATCGGTCCGACGTGAAAAACCCAGTCACCAAGGTATAATACGTGTTTCCCGTCTGCGGGAAGTGCTGTCTTTACTTTCATAGCATTATTTTATTTATGTGTTTTGATTAATATGTTGAGGATCATCTTCCAAACGTGCCGAAAGAAAATCCAGGTAAGCCGATGATGTTTTTTTGAAGGCAATAAATAGAATAACAGCGCCGATCAGCTCAGCCATTGCCCAGTTATAGCGACCAAACCAAGCTTCGGTAAGACCTGAAATCAGCAGGCAGGTTGCTGCAAATCCAATAACAGCGATACCTATCCCTCTGAATATTGGCTGCAATTCCGGCTTCTTCAATAATACATTTTTGTTCAGTTTCCGGAAAGGCTTCCAAAAACCAAGCGGTTTAGCTCTTTGGTAAAAATTATTTAGTAATTGATCCGGATCAGGTTTAGTTAACAGTGCAACGGCGATCCATAATAGGGTTGTTAGCCCCATCACCAATATGGTTTGCCAGTACCATGGCAGGATCAATTTCTGTGCTGAAGAAAAGCCTGACCACAACAATAATTTTGGCCCAAGCACTACAATGCAAAAGATACCTGCTCCGCCAAAAGATGCAGCAACGCGCGCAGGACCATTAAACCGCCACCACCACCATTGCGCCCAGTTTGCCGGTAGTTCAGCGGCACTCAACTGCAGCATAACTATAGCCACATCGGTAATAATGGTAACATTAAATACAACTGCCATTGCGAGAGAAAGGATGATCAACATACCAATTTTACCAATTAACAGGTAGTGCTTTTCGCTGGCCGAACGCACAAACCACCGTCTATAGATATCACTCACTAATACCTGACTACCGAAATTCAAATTATCGCCAACTGTAGACATTGTTGCAGCCATCATAGCTGCAACCAACAAACCCATGGCGCCTACAGGTAACATATCCTTCATTAACCGACCATACACAAGTTCTCTGTCTGCCCCAGATGCTCTTAACTCAGGATACAGAACCGCTGCTGAAATACTTGGTAAGGTAACGAGCAGCAACAGTACAAACATGCTAATTGCAGTGACCACATACATTGTTAGGGCTTCTGCTGGAGTTCTCGTTGAAAGAATACGCTGTCCTTCCATTGCTCCACCCATTGGTGCAGCATCCCCGCCATAGCCAATGCTCTGACCAAATAACCAGGCCATGCCTGCAGCAATTGGAAACACATCATGATTTAATGGGGGCACCATCTGTAATATTTCGGGATGTGTGGTACCAAAAGCCTGGTTCAATGTAGCCGTCATTGCCTGAGGGCCACCAAAATGGTTTAAAGTAAGCCAGGCAAGCGTAATTGTACCGACAAAGAAGATCACCATTTGAATCAGATTGGACATGACTACCCCTTTGTACCCTGAAAAGAAAACAAAAAGAAAGGAGATCGGTACAACCAGATACATGGTTTCCTCTTTGGTTATACCGAATGCTGGCCCCATGATCTTATAAGCGGCCAACAAGGTGATGCCGGTCCACGCCGGCATAGCAATTAACGAGGTTCTTATTGCGATCCACAAACGCATAGCAGCGGCAGGTTTTGCAGGAAACCGCAGGTCATAAAACTCTAATGAAGTAAAGAGGTTTAATCTTCTCCAGAATACGGCAAAAAGCACCCCCCCAAGGAACAAGGCTAAACCAAAACGGCTCAAATACCACCACGAAATAAACGAACCTGTTACAATTGCCAATCCACCATATCCAGTGGCTGCATCAGGGCTGACTAATGCGGCAGTATAAGATATTCCATTTAACCATCCTGGTATTTTGCGACCGCCAAGGAAAAAATTCTCCAGATTAGCAGAGGAAAACCGTCTGTGCCAAAGAGAAAGCGCAAACATTAAAATTAAGTAACTAATAACGATCCAGATATCCGGTTGGTTCCAATTCATACTATTTATTGTTTTTAATTCCTTTCAATCGTTGTTCAAGGGGTGCAAGCGCAGGTAAATTGCTCTGAGGGCTATCAAGATAAAAATACGCAGTGGCGGAGTAATTATCTACCCTATAAAAATTAACCCATTCATCGGCAGGAAACTTATCATCATTGATATCTGGAAATCCCGTTTCTTCCATCAGTTTGACCATTCCTTTCTGGGTCATTACCGATATTGGTTTTACTTTACCGCCTGCTTTTGCAATACCCCTGATGAGGTCCCGGCCACCCCCGCCCATTTGCTGAATGGTAACCTTGCAATCAGCATTGAAATAAACAGGATCAGGAATGTGATATCGATAAAATGCATATTGTTGTTTTTCCTTATCCACTATTGGTGCACCTTGATACAGCTGTGAAAAAGGACCAAGGTTCCAGGCAGACCCTATGTAATCTTCTGTGCCGGTACCAACAAGAGTAGGATGCTGATTGTCTCCGTCCAGATATGCTTTTACCTCTCCTTCTCCAAACCAGGTAGTTCCATAAACATTATCGGTAATCACACTGATATTGGTTCCCAAAAAACGTCCCTCACCTTTGACACGTGGTAATATTTCAAAATCTTCAGCCAATCCTGCCGCAGCGCTGTTGCTCCAGTAAGCATGGAAATAAGCAATTTTTTTAGCGTGCTTTTTAAGTTTGGTAAAATTCACATCATAAAACAAAAGTTGCTTTTGTCTGCCCTCATTAACCAGTACGATTCGGGCATGTTTGGTAAACGGCATTGGCACATAACTGTTAAAAGACCTACCTTCCGGGCTGCTGAATAAAGCGCTTTGAAAAGTAGTCATCCTTCCTAAACCAATACCAARGAAGTCTCCCAGGGGTACAGAAACGGCAGGCTTATCGGCATTATCCCAATACATTTCAAGTTTTATCGACCTGAGGGCTTCCGGATTTCTATCTATAATGGTCATCCAGATCCGGTTTATGATACCACATCCGTTATAATCCATTAGCATGATCTTTTCACCCGGGCCTACCCAGACACTGGCACGCCCTTTTGCACCTTTATTTTCCAAAGCGCCTCTACCCTTTTCGGCAGATGGATTTTCCAGGCTAACCCAACGGGTTTCTTTACCCACAGGTAAATCGTACAATTCCTGAGCACCTAAATCTGCTGAAACAAAGCAGCATCCGATAAGTATAAGTCCTTTGAAAATTAATCTGTTCATAAACAATTTTTAAGAAAATTAACTGGGTTTTACCAACCCKGATTTTGAGTCAGTTTTATATTTTTTTGAATTTCGTATTGAGGTATTGGCCACAAATAATGTCTATCTGTAAACACCCTGGCTTCGACAACAGTTCTTTTATAAAATGCATCGCTTGACATGTTATAATCCAATCCATTCACATCTATGCCATATACATTTTTGCTATCGATGGCTTCAGCAGTCTTCCATCTATGGGTATCAAAATATCGATTTGTTTCAAAAGCCAGCTCTATACGCCGTTCGTGCCATATTTTTTCCCTCATTTCATCCTTTGATAATCCTGATGGTAAATTTGGGAGACCAGAACGGTTTCTAATCAGATTAACATATTTGTATACATCAGCTATCGGGCCATCAGATTCATTAAGTGCTTCGGCATAATTTAAATATTGCTCTCCTAACCGAAATAATATCCAGGTTTTTCTAGGACCGGTATTCCCGTTCCTTTTGTAGCTCGGATGACCAAACTTTTTCATCAGGTATCCAGTTTCACTGTAATTACCTGCATTATTAGTAGCCCTTCCGTCCGGAGCACCTTTCCAAAACTTTAACGGATCGTTTAGTGGACTCCTTTGATCCGGTTTATATTTTTGGCCGGTAAACATGATGCTGGCGTAAAACCGGGGCTCCCTGTTTACATACATATTGCGGGTACCTACAACATAATTTGGATTATCGGTAGCTGTATTACCTGTTTCTACATAACCTGATGCAGGATTGATTATCGGGGTCATATCAGCATTGTATCCCAGGATAGGACGCTCACCATTGGCCATCTCATAATCGTCAACAATATTTTGTGTTGGCGCGTTCAATGTGAAACCTGTTCCCGGCATTCCTCTGGGCTCACTATAAACATCCAGATCCAGGTATCCCCCCATCGTTCTTACCCAAATGACCTCGTCATTCCAATTGACATAAAACAACTCCTGATAATTAAGAATAGGATCGTTTGTAGCAGATTTGTACAGTTTATGACCTGCAGCTTCTGCCTGATCTATGCAGGCCTTAGCTGCAGTCGCAGCAGTTTTCCATCTCTCAGCAGCGAAATCCGGAAACAATCTGACACCATCTTGTTTCAAATCAGCATAATCTGCGTTTCCATTCCATAATGGACTAGCCATGAATAGTAAAGCACGTGCTTTTAATGCCAATGCAGTAATTTTAGTGGGTCTGCCAAACTGACTATCGTCACTTGCTGGGACACGAACATTTAACATTTCTGCTGCCTTATTACACTCGTTTACAATAAAATCAACACATTTATCTATAGGTTGTCTTGTTTCCGCTAAAAAGTCGCCATTTATAGGAATTGATTTATCAATAATAGGTATAGGCCCATACATCCTGATCAATAGAAAATGATAATAGGCCCTTAAAAAGATAGCCTCCCCTTTCCATTTGTTGATTTTATCCTGGGTCACCAGTTCTGTTAATGGAAGCTTATCGATATTTTCAATAAAGATATTTGCCTTTCTGATGCCTTGATAACTGTTTGACCAACCATCCTGAACATTGGTAGCATTGTCTATGCTCCATGTCCCATCATTCATTCTGTTACAATAAGAAGGCTCGTGCCCTTGCTCCATCTCATCGGCAGCACCGGTAAAGGTGTTGGTCATCGAAACTCCATTTCCATTATCAGGAAATACAAATTCTCTTGGTAAATGGGAATATGTATTTGTTAAAAATTGTTCAGCGAAAACAGGATTGGAAAAAACCTGGTCAATATTGATGTCCCCATCCGGAGTCTTATTCAAAAAGTCTTTCTTACATGAAGGAGCTGTAAGAAGCAGGACGGTGATAAAAAATAATATTATAGTTGCTTTCATGATATCTAACTTTAGTTTAATAAAAATTAAAAAGTAACCTCTAAGCCGAAATTGTAGGTCTTATTTATGGGATGTCTGCCAGAACCAAAATCAGATTCAGGATCAATAACTTTCAGGTTATCCCAGGTAGCCAGATTGGTTCCGTTTATAAATATTCGAGCGTTACTTAGGGAGATTTTCTTTGTAAACTTGCTTGATAGTGTATAACCAATTTCTGCATTTTTGATCCGCAGGTAGTTACCACTCTCTTTCCATAAAGTAGAACCGATATAGTTGTTTGTACTATTTGCTCTGATACCGGGATATTTTGCATTTGTATTATCACCTCCCGGAATCCAGCGCTGATCAAAATAATTTTGCTGTACATTATACAGCCCTTCTGCACCTTGAAATGCCCAGGTAGTATATCCCTGACCGTAAAAGAAATCCCTGTTGGCGGCTCCGGTAAAAAAGATACTGATATCAAAGCCTTTGTAGCCCAGCGTGCTGCCAAAACCGTACATGATCTGAGGAAACGATCCGCTAAATTCACCAATAACAGTTCTGTCGGCAATATCTATTATTCCGTCGTTGTTTAAATCTTTATATTTAATATCACCGGGTCCATAATTGGTAACACCTCCGGCCAAATTTGCCTGACTTGGGCTGTTTGCAACATCTGCCGCGTCTTTAAACAATCCAAGCGCAACATAACCCAAATTAGCACCTATTGAATGTCCTCTTAGCTCTTGCCACGGATACAACTGCTGAGGCTGGTCATTTTCAATTATCTTACTTTTCGCAAAAGAGAAATTAGCTAAAAAAGAATAGTAGAACCCTCCCTTAGTCGTATTTCTTAACTGTAAATTACCTTCCACTCCTTTATTTGTGGAAACCCCTAAATTTGCATAAGGAACCGTACCACCCGGATAACCAGTGTAAGTAGGTATTGTTGCCCTTAACAATAACTGATCTTCTCTTCGTTCATGAAATACATCGGCAGTTAAGGTGAATTTCCCATTAAATAGCTCCAGGTCAAATCCTGCATTTGTTTTATAAGCATTTTCCCAGGTCACATCCTCATTCCCTATACGCAGCTCACTGAGACCACCAGGGTTGTAAGTCTGCCCATTACCAAATTCGTATCCTGTTGCCCCTTTGTTAAATGTAGATAGAAAAATAAAGCGCTGCAGCGGGTTTCCAATCCGATCATTTCCGACCTTTCCATAACTACCCCTTATTTTAAGACTGTTGATTACATCTTTATTCCAGAACTTCTCGTTAGAGACAATCCATCCTGCTCCTACAGACGGGAACAAGCCAAATTGCTTTCCTTTCTTAAAGTTTTCCGAACCGGTATAGCCGGCATTGAGTTCAATTAAATAGCGGGTATCATAATTATAAGTTACCCGACTGATAAGCCCTAACCGTCGTTCAGGTAAATTGTCGATGGAATTTGAAGTAGCGACGTTTTGTGCATCCTTCTTATTTCCTAACAGCAATCCGGAGATGCTGTGTTTTCCAAACGTGCGGTCATAGTTTAAAGAAACTTCCCCATACATTGTCCTATAGGTTTCGTATCGGTTACTAAGTGCCAAAGCACTTTCGGTACTGGTACGGGTATATTTTTCAAGACCATTTATAATCTCGTAGCGAAATGCATCAGGGCTTTGGGTCCGCACATTCTGCGTAATATCAACTACATCGAATGAAGCCAATCCCCTTACAGAGAGACCGGGAGTTATTGATGATAAGTCCCACTTAAGTCCAAGATTGCTAATTGTTGTGTTGTAACTCTGCCGGGTGTATCCTGATTTGGTAATCCTTGTCCATGGATTGATGATCAAATCACCCGTTGCCCCGGAATTAGAGCCGTCAGGATTTTTAAAAGGCATGATCATTGGATTGGTGAGCTTCAGATAAAACAGGACGCCGTCGGCGTCATATGCAGGATAATTTGTACCTGAAATAATTGCCGACAGACCCAAACTCATATCAATATTCTTTGCAACTTTAATATCAACATTGGATCTGAAGCTATATCTGTTCAGTGCCGCATTTGTTTTATAAACATTTCCTGCCTCTTCATTATAACTTCCCTGCTGAGAGGTATATCCTAAATTAACATAGTATTTAACTGCTTCACTTCCACCGGAAACACCCAAATTATTAATGGTTTGGCTGGTGTGCTTTCTAAATATTATATCATACCAGTCTACATTAGGGTAAAGGTAAGGATCAGAGCCGTCCTTAAATTTTTGCAGCTGCACATCAGAATAAGCAAGTGCCTGCCCTGTTCGTATCCTATTTTCATTTATTAATGTGGCGTAGTCAAAACTATTTATATTGTCCTCCACCCGCAAAGGAGTTACAATTGCGGATTCTGATCTAAAGTTCACTCTTGGTTTACTTACAGTTCCCTTTTTAGTATTGATCAGAATGACACCGTTTGCTCCCCTGCTACCATAAACAGCAGTGGCAGACGCATCTTTTAAAACTGAAAAACTCTCTATCTCCTGAACGTTCAATGTGGTCCAGTAATCCTGCAGATCCCGCTCTATACCATCTATAACCACAAGCGGTTTGTTCGATCCACTCTGCGAGATCTGACCGCGAATAAATATACTGGCGGCATCATATCCGGGCTGTCCAGACGACTGACGGGTCATCACTCCGGCCAACTTGCCACCAATTGCATTGGTTAAAGATGGAGTGGCAAACTTCTGGATATCCTTAACTGAAACGGTAGATATGGAACCAACCAGATTGACTTTCTTTTGGGATCCATACCCCACAACTTGCACCTCATCCAATTTTTGTCGGCTCTCATCCGGTTCCAATTTGACAGTAATCGTTCTGTTACTGCCCACCCGCAGGGTCTTGCTCTTGTATCCAACAAAGCTCACAATTATAGAGTCTTGTTCACTCCCTATCTCGAGCAGGAATTTTCCATTTATATCTGTGACTACACCGCTGGCCGTCCCTTTAACACGAACTGTGGCTCCGGGCAAAGTCTCTTCATTTTCATCAACAACTATCCCTTTAAGCACAAAAGAGTCTTCAGGTAATGGCAATCTGGGGCCACTGGCTTTAGCGATCAGTGAAAATGAAATAATAAATAGAAACAACAACAATGTGAATCCCTGTCGCAAAACAACAAGGTCATCTGTTGATTTTACAAGCACACAGCAAGCGCTGCATGGCGGTAATTTTGGTTTGGTAAAAAGTTGCATGGTTTAGTGGGTTTGGTTGAAAAGTTGACATTTATTTAGGTTTTTTTCATCGGTCTATTTGTGTATTTATTTTTTGAATACGTATTCATAATATGTCAAAAAAATAGCCAGGCTATTTCTTTTTAACTGAATTTCTAACCACCATATGTCCTTTAAACATCAATGTTTTAGGTTTAGCGGTATTGTCTTTTATCTCGTTTAACAAAATCTCTATTGTGCCGTCTATCATCTCTTCTACAGGCTGCTCCCAGGTCGTCAACGAATATGAAGGCCAGGCGCCCATCCTGATGTTATCAAATCCAAATACCGAAACATCTTCCGGTATCCTCAACCCTATTACCCTAATGGCATCCATTGCCCCCAGGGCAATAATATCATTGCCACAAAAGACACAATCGATGTGTTTATTCTTTGTCATTAGTTCCTGTGCAGATTTGAAGCCACTCTCATAGGTGTAATTACCAGACTCAATCATAAACTCATCAATGTTTCTTTCCTTCAATACTTCCTCAAAACCTTTAAGCCTATCTAAAGTCGTAGAGGTATCAGAAGGACCAGATATAAAAGCAAAAGACTTATGTCCCAATTCTACCAAATAGGCAGCTATCTGCTTAGTAGCCAAGTAATTGTCGCAAAATACAGAACTACTTCCAGCTTGCTCCGTATAACGGTTAAACAAAACAACAGCTATTTCACTTCGCTTAAATTTTAAGGCAGCCGATGATGACAGCAACGCATCTGTTATAATTACACCTTCAACATTATATTCAAGCAGTTGGCTGATCTCTTTTTCCTGGATCTCTTCATTTGTTGAATTGATAAATATGAGATGATATCCTAAGGCCGACAAGCGGTTATGAAATATTTCAAGCACTGCGGAATAAAAAGGATTTCGGATATTACGCATCACCACCCCTATCATGCGGGTCCTTTTGGTAATCAGACTTCTCGCATGGGCATTAGGTTGATAGCCCAGCGCTTCAGCAGCTTCCAGTATCTTCTTTTTCTTTTTCTCCGAAACAATTGCTCCGCCCGCAAAAACCCTTGATACTGTCGCTTGTGAAACTCCCGCCAATTCGGCTACGTCTTGTGATGTACTATGCTTTTTACTCAATTCAATCTGTCTATGTAAATGTATAAATTTATGAATACGTATTCATATAATATCAAATATAATTAGATATTCTTAAAATGCAAATAAAATAGCATAAAATTTAACACCCGGTTTTTACCGTAACTATCTGTAACAGTGTCTCTCAAATTAATAATGAAAAAAGCGTACTGCTGTCAGGTTACAATTTCAGAAAGAAATTAATTAGCATTACTGTTAAAATGCTCAACCGATTGTTACCAGTCGATTTTGCTTAAACTTACT